>CAYPUO010000461.1:0-3547 GCA_964413775.1 uncultured archaeon | reverse complement strand
GAACCAGATTGAAGACCCGTCCACTCTTTCAATCCGTGTAATGCAAATCTACTGGAATTACAAGATTCATCCGAAAGCCTGTTTGGCTCTATTCTAGGCTCTCTTCGCCCTATACGTTGACTCGACTTACCAGCCTTCGGCCCCAGGATACTCTCATGCATTGCGTTTACTAGGTTCTTTCATACTACTATGAGAATCTCCATGATGAACTAAGAACAAATAAAGAAGCGTATTAGACTTTCAAATTGCGAAAGGGACTACAGAGGTACTGCTTTGCGATGAATCATTGTCTATTCTCTGCACTGCATACCAGAATTGTATCTGATTATGCAACAAGAAAGAAAGACCGACTGAGCCACGGCGGCATGAGTGGGCGGTCCAATAGGAGTTGCAATATTAACATTGCTGTTCGGTGTTTCACTGGAAGTATAGGTATCAGTCCTAACGAGATACACTCTGTACATACTTGGACTACTCTAAGTTGCAGTTCTTGACATAGTTGGATACATCCCTAACCTTTGAACGAATTGTTAGCAATGCTAGCAAGATCGGAAACAGCAAGAGGGCCATAGTTTCAGCAACGAGAGTTGGGTAGCGCAGCAACACCATCTGACCAGCAGTATACGCCCCTATCTCAATCAATATCCATGCAGTAACGAATGATCCAAACCCAAGAATGTACCATGTAGTCTTCCTTTCTAGGAATAGAGTCTGCATTTTCTGCGCAAAGGAACCACTTTCCTTGGTTTTGATTGTTTCATCAATAACTTCGGACCCAAGGAATACAAGGATGCCTCCTATGGCAAAGGTGATATAGTACGAGAACCACAGGATATCAGGGATATTCTGCATCATCGTCAGCTCCAGTCTCCCTATGTCCAATCGTGAGATTTCTATTCAGTTCCACCGTTATGAATATTCCTTAACCAATCAGATGAACTGTAGTATCGTCGCTGTGCTATCAACCACTATTCATTCACTAGGCTCTCAGGTGGCACTAACATCTGCCCTCTGCTGATGGTGAGAGCTGTCCCCTTGTGTATTATCCGCGAATCGTCGACCACCTCAACCATCACGACTCCTCCCCTTGGACTCGCCTGAAAACCAGTCAATTGCGATTTGTGCAGCTGTTCCTGCCAGTAGGGGCCAAGTATGACATGGGAAGAGCCGGTCACCGGGTCCTCATTTACTCCTCTAATCGGGGCGAAGTTCCGTGAGACAAAGTCATAGTCTGGTGAGGTGCTCCGGCATGTGACCACAATACTGCCAGCGTTGTACTTGCGCGAGATTTCGCGTAGCCTGAGGAAGTCAGGAGCGAGACCTCTCACAACATGCTCATCATCGACAACGACCAGGAGTTTGTTTGGCGAATCGCAATACAGTATATCCAGCACACTGTTTTCCTGTATTCCCAGTGCACTGTATATCGACACATCAGCATCAATTGGCTTGGCGATGCCCGCAGGAAAGTCCATTGCATAGTAATCTCCTTCATGTCTGACCACCAGCTCCCCAGACTGAGTTTCAAACCACAAGACCCTGTTTTGGTTCTTCATCTCGCGGAAGAGGACATGGGCTGTTGCAAGGGTGGCATGACCGCAGAGTGGGACCTCAACCCGAGGTGAGAACCACCGCAGGTGAAAGCGAGAGGCAACTTCGAATGGCGGGGCATCCAGCGGGACCGGAAAGGCGGTTTCGGAAGCGTTTATCTCGCATGCAATGAGTTGCATCTGTTTCGGAGTCATCTGCGACATATGCAAGTAGACACCTGCCGGGTTGCCTGAATACGGCTGGGTGGTGAATGCATCTACAAGGTAAAAGGGGTTTGATTCTGCCATCGTTCTTCCTTCTCATGGCTTCTAGGAGCAAATACAGCCTCAGGCTTCTTGGTCAAGAGCGGAAATCAGTCCCCCCACAATGTCAAATGTGAGGTTCTTGCGCCTGTCACAGAATGTTGAGGTGTAGACTGTATTGGATGTGACTATCTTCTCTCGACACTCTGTAACCAGTTTCTCCAAGAGGCCTTCTCCACCATCGGCAATGGGTGTGACATGTAAGACCACGAGCCCAACCTCTTTGGCACCCTGCTCCAGCAGGATCTTACGCGACTGTAAGAGAGTCCCGCCTGTCTTTGTCAGATCATCTATGAGGATTACATTCTTTCCCTTGACTTCTATCTCTCCAGATATCTCGACTGTGAAGGAGTCGCTACGTTCCTTCTTCAGTCCAGGGACACCAAAACGGTTCTGGGCCCCCTCATCTGGGGCAACTATGATATAGTCCTTAAAACCGAACTTGCCAGCTCCGAACTCTATCAAGTCCTGCGTGATATCAATCTCAGAATACTGTCCCTGCTCAGCCATTTCGGCTGCCCATTTGGTATCTCTTGTCACGATTGGAGATACCAGCCAAAGCCTATCACAGGCATCTGCAATGGCCTTGATTGCATGAAACGCTGCTGCCGTTTCTCCGGTCCTGAACGACTTATCTTGGAGTGCATAGGGCTGCATTGTGAGTACTAACTCGACGCGAGCTGGCTGCTCAATGGACCGCGTTTCATACTTCTTATGACCGATTTTCTTCACATAGCAAGGGTCTCTCAGAATATTGAGAATCAGCATGAGTTCCTGTACACGGTCAGCAGTGGTGAACAGCTCCTTCTCATCAGGAGAAGAGCCTGTGCAGTTCTGGACAACGATTACTCGTCGTCCTGAAAGACTGGATACGTCAGATAGGCAGGCATAGAGGTCCGTGTTTGGGTAGAACCTCTTTCCGTCATAGTTTGTATCTGAGGTCATTACTCGAAACCCACGGCGCTTGAGTTCTCCTTTCAGGTGTTCAGCACCACTTGCTAGGACTATGTCGAATTCCTTCACCGCAGTCACTCTGCCTTGAAACCCATGAGTCTGTTAGTGGAATATAAACTCAAAGATGTTGTCAAGCATCATCATGATTATGAAACCAATCATTATGCCCCACATCGCAGCCCGTGCATTTCCCCCTGCGTGACTCTCTGGCACCATCTCCTCACCTATGACAAAGATCATTGCGCCTGCAGCGAATGCAAGTCCGTACGGTAATAGGACTGTTGCAAATACGATTATGCTTACTCCAAGGACACCACCGATTGGCTCCACAAGGCCTGTCAAGAGGGCAAGTCCAGCAGCATATCTCTTGGAATACCCTTCTCGGATGAGTGGTGCCGCCACAGCTAGTCCCTCAGGTACATTCTGGAGCCCAATCGCAACTGCAACTGATATCCCTGTAGCTATGTCCGCACTCCCAAATGAAACTCCAACCGCAAGCCCCTCAGGAAAGTTATGAATTGTAATTGCTAGGACAAGGAGCCAGACCTTCGCCATGGAGGATGGAGGTCCCTCGACACCTTTCTCGAAGTGGGCATGTGGGACATACCTGTCTGCCAGATAGACAGACAGGCCGCCCAGCATGAAGTCGAAGGCAACTACTGATATCACGCCTGCCGTTCATTGTAACTTGCACATTCTTTGACACCAGAGTGACGTGCTCCCAGGCAACGGCACTGGGT
>CAYPUO010000460.1:0-3552 GCA_964413775.1 uncultured archaeon | reverse complement strand
ACACTGGACAACGTGAAGAAGAGGATAGAGCAGAGTTCTCTGCCATATGCAGCGGTTTCTGAATACGACATATTCAATATCGTCAATAGTTTCGCATCCTGGTCATCAGCAATGGTCACTGTGGCACTTGCCTTCTCAATACCTAGCCTAGTTATGGGAATCATGCTTGTACAATACCAGTCAAACCTCCTTGCAGACGAGAGAAGGCGTGACGTGGGAACTCTTGTCACAAGGGGCTCTTCAGGCTGGCAAGCTTTCAACTGGGTTCTAAGTAGTGCACTAATTACTGGAATAGTAGGAAGTGCTGGGGCAGTAGGCGCAGGACTCCTGGCCTCAATACTAGCTGGAAGTGTGAGGGAAGCAATGGTCTTTCAGCTAAACAGACTTGCCCGTTTTCCGATTAGGCTTGAGCCTATCTCAGTTGCTGTGGTCTTTCTCTTCTCATTCACCGTAGGACTGCTAATCTCTTTGCCTGCAGCAGTACGAGCTCTCCTCACCTCTCCAGCTGATGCACACACAACGTTAGAAAGGCAGGAAAGCTCGACACCAGAGAAGCTGGGGAATCCATCTATAGAGCTTGCAGCTGCTGCTGTTTCATTTGTGCTTCTAGTCCCAATGCTATCTCTCTTCCAAACCACGGGATTCATTGGGAGTTCAAACCTAATTTACGCGCTCTCTTTTGTTTTGCTCATTGGAACTCTCACTATCTCCCTAACCCGCCTGCTCTCAAGACCGACGGCTAGCCTGAAGGCGAAACTGCTGGAACGATGGGGAAGAAGAACGCGGACAATTGGCACACGAGTCTTGGCGCGCAATCTTCTTGTATTCAAGAAGAGCGAAGCGCTCGGGAGCTTCTTTGTGGCCATGGTCTTCACCGCAGGACTGTTTTCAGCAATTGCTGCAAATACAGGAACAGAGCACATGGAGAACTTAATTCAGTTTCAAACAGGAGCAGCAGTCGCCATTGAGGTGAAGCAGGGCCTGTCTAATGTTACACTTGACCTTGTAAATCAAATAGCACAAATCCCAGAGGTGTCGTCAGCTGCGGGGATGGTACTGATTACAGGCTTCGTGACTTACCAGTCCAAGGGAAGCATTGGACTTGTAACGCTCAACCGGTCAATCAGGCTTTATGGGGTCCAGCCCGCCAACTGGGAAAAAGCAGCATACTGGGAGAACTACTATTCTCTCAATGGAAATCCAAGTGCTGCACTCAATCTCCTGCAGGAAAACAGCTCCAGTATCGTCGCATCTTTTAGGCCACTGTGGGACACGACTGATGGCCATCCAGTGTATAACAACAATCTGACAGTAGAGATACGAACGCCTTGGGAGAACTACTCTAAGCAATGCACGATTGCGGATGTGTTTGCTCCGGACTCGGATGCTGGTGGTAACACATATCTCCCAGGACAGCCGGACTCGTCAGACTTCATTATTATGAATATTGCATATGTAGATAGCTGCATCAATTCGACTCGAGTAAACCGAATATACGTTAGCTTGAAGGACCATGCCAATTACACAAGGGTGATGAATGAGATTAAACAATTGGCACCACATAGCTTCGCCAGTATTGAGTCGTCACAACAGATGATAGATGGCGTTCTCGATTCGAGGGCGGGACAGGCAATTCAGGGTGTCTATACGCTGAACATCGTGTTCTCGCTAATCTACCTAACGCTAGGGATGACCATTGTCGATCTGGTCAAGTCACGAAATCTAAGAAAGCAATACTCTGTTCTCAGGGCGCTCGGTGCTGAGAAGAAATCTATTGTTGTTGCAGTCCTTATGGACTCTATCATCGGGATTGCCTTCTCCGCCATTGTTGGGCTGGTCATAGGACTGGGGCTCACTGCGGTCATCCTCCAGATGCCTCTTGTCTATACCGGTCTATCACTAACACTTGAGTGGACCCGACTTCCAGTATTCCTATCAATTCCACAGCTCCTCGTGGGAGGCATTCTGATTTCGGCATTCGTGTTTACTTTGGGTTCCGTCTATGCTGTAACACAGAATGTACTCAGCAAGAACATTGCTGAAGAGATCCAGAATAACGAATAGAAGAGAGATGATTCAACATGATTAGTACAAAACCTATAGCATCGGCCTCTTTAAAGGAAACCCTAAAATGCGTTCAATGTGCTGTGGAAACAGTCTATCTCGGAGAGGGATTTCAGTGAGCAACGACGTGATTGTTGACCTAGATGAAGTATCTCGAATATATACAATGGGTGAGATTCAAGTACCAGCCCTGCGTGGAGTCACACTTCAAGTACAGCGAGGCGAAGCAATTGGCATCATGGGGCCTTCGGGCTCTGGCAAGACCACACTGCTGAATCTGATTGGAGCGCTGGACAGACCGACCGATGGAAGTGTAAATATCGATGGTGTCGATATAACCAAGATGAACGAGAAGGAATTGACGGTTGTCCGACGCAACAAGATTAGCTTTGTATTCCAATTCTTTAACTTGCTTCCAGTCCTCACTGCATATGAGAATGTTGAACTCCCACTACTTATTGGTGGTGTAGAAGAACAGCAGAGAAGGGAGAGGGTTGACCACCTCCTGGAACTTGTGGGGCTGACAGACCGGGCGGACCATCGTCCAGACGAACTCAGCGGCGGTGAGCAACAACGCATAGCAATTGCGCGAGCACTTGCAAAGCCACCCGGAGCATCAAGCTCCGTCGTTGTGCTCGCTGATGAGCCCACAGGCGATTTGGACACACACACCGGCGAGGATATCATGAAGATCCTCATCAGCCTGACAAAGGGAGAAGGCGGGACACTGATTGTGGTAACGCATGACCCAGATGTGGGGGAAAAGATGGACAAAGTGTACAACATGCGGGATGGACAGATAGTGAACATTTCATGAGGTGTGCATATGTCGGCTTTCCCTGCAGGCTATCATCGAGTCCAAGGACTTCGCCGCAAAGGCGTATCGCTGCTCTGCATCCTTCTCGCTTCCGCGATGGCAATGGGAATTCTAGTCTATGTGGACTCCTACTCGATTCACGAGTGGGACAGACAAATGCAAGCTGTTGGTTCAGTAGGCATGGTTGTTCAGAGCTACTCCATCGATGTTGGACCCTTTCTTCAGTCCATAAGTTCACTCCCCGAAGTCACAAAGGCCGCAGCCTTTGAATACACATATTCGTGGGTGAGGACGATTCCCTCAGGCCCTAATGCACGAATGGACTCTGGGGACGTAATGAGACTCTCCGACGAATACATAACAGCTTTCCCGAATAGATTCAATCTGACTGCAGGTACATTTCCGGTGAATAACAGATCCATAGCATTGCTGGCATCAACCGCCCAAGACCTGGGTGTGACTATTGGCGATAACGTGAACTATACGGTTGGCGCTGCCCTTTACACCAACGAGATGATCTATGCGGTACTTGAGGTTGTGGGCATCTACCAACCTGAACCCGACTATTCTAGTGTAATGTATGGGTACTATTCAGGCCCCATAGCCATCGTTGTCCCACAACTCATGAATCCTACTGACATCACGACTGAGATCCACATCGATATAGACAG
>CAYPUO010000459.1:0-3552 GCA_964413775.1 uncultured archaeon | reverse complement strand
CATCTAGGGTCTTAGCCTTTCTTAATCTAGTTTCAATATTTCCGCGCAATTCCGGAATTTCAAGATCAGGTCGCATTCTTAGGAGTTCAGCTTTTCGTCTAACTGAAGAAGTACCAACTTTTGCTTTGTAGGGAAGGTCGTCTAGTCCTCCACGTAAGGAAACAAGAACATCATATGGAGAAGCTCGCTTTGTAATGGCTGCAATCTTAATACCATTTCTCTCATCTACAGGGATATCTTTCAACGAGTGGACTGCAAAATCAATTTCATTATTCAATAGTGCCTCATCAAGCTCCTTCACGAATGCTCCAGCGCCAAACGCAGGTAGAGCGTGAAGAGGCGCTCTCTGATTCTTATCTCCAGACGTAGAAATTCTGAGTGTTTCAATATTCTCATCGGGATGCGCCATTTCAATGGCATCCTTTACCAATTGGGCTTGAGCTAATGCTAGAGGACTCCCGCGGCTTCCTAATTTCAAGGTCGCCACTTCTTGGCACTCTCCAACGTATGCTCTATTTCATCATCAGAATGAGCCGTTGAAATGAAATTGCATTCGAATTGTGAAGGTGGATGAAAGACACCATTCTCCAACATAAAACGCTGATAACGTAGAAATGTATCTTTATCTGCGTACGAGGTGGCATCTTCATAGCTTTTGATCTCGTTATTAGAGAAATAAATGCAAAACATACTTGCTATGCCCTGAACACATGTATCTGGGATTATATCTTGGAATCCCTTTCTGAGCTTATTGCCGTTCTTTTCCAGTAAGGGAAAAGGATTGCTTTCCTTCAATAATCGTATGGTAAGAAGGCCGGCGGTTGTTGTCAAGGGATTCCCATTGAAGGTTCCAGCATTGTATATTTTTCCCATAGGAGTAATGTTCTCCATTATTTCCTTTCTGCCTCCAAGGATTCCTACTGGTAGCCCTCCACCAATGATTTTTCCTAATGTTACAATGTCAGCATCTATTCCGAAATACTCCTGTGCACCACCAAGAGCTAATCTGAATCCAGTGATGACCTCATCAAATATCAAAACGGCATCATGCTCATTGCAGATTTTCCGCACCCCCTCTAAGAAGCTCTTCTCAGGAAGGACACACCCTATATTTCCCATGACAGGTTCAATGATGATTGCAGCGACATCCTTATTCTTTTCAACAAGATCTGTGAGCATTTCCAAGTCATTATACTTGGCGAGCAATGTGTTCTCTGTTGATTCTTTGGGAATACCAAGTGAGTCTGGGACCGCATGAGTCAAGGCGCCAGAACCAGCTTTCACAAGGACCACATCATGAGCACCATGGTACGCACCTGTGAATTTGACAATAGTGCTTTTTCCTGTGAAACCTCTAGCCAAACGAATAGCTGTCATAGTTGCTTCAGTACCAGTATTTACAGACCTGATCATATCCACATTTGGAACAGCTGCTACAACTTCCTTCGCGAACTCGAGCTCCAACTCTGTTGGAGTCCCATACAGAACCCCCTTATCGATTTGTTCGCGCAACCCATCCATGATCTCCCTCTTTGCGTGACCAAGGAATAGTGGTCCGTAGCCTAAACAATAATCGATGTATTTGTTTCCATCAACATCATAGAGATAGCTTTTCTTAGCATGTGTAACAAAAAAGGGGTAGTCAGGTTTCATCGCTCTCACTGGTGAGTTCACTCCCCCCACGAGCACTTTTTGCGACTCCTGAAACAGCTTGTGACTCTTCGTATCGTTTTTCATGGAATTATCTCTCCTATGGTTTCTGCAAAATAAGTGATTATCAAATCAGCTCCTGCACGTTTGATAGCTGTCAGAATTTCAAGCGCAGTACGGGTTTCATCAATCCAGCCCTTCATCGCGGCTGCCTTGACCATTGAGAATTCGCCTGAAACATTGTAAGCGGCAATTGGAGCTTTGAAACGCCTGCGAACATCTCGGATAATATCCAAATATGCGAGGGCAGGCTTTACCATCACGATATCGGCCCCTTCCACCAGATCCAATTCGATTTCTCTAATAGCTTCTCGTCGATTCCTGAAATCCATTTGATATGACGACCGATCACCGGTTTTCGGGCTGGAATCAGCTGCATCTCTAAAGGGACCATAGAATGCAGATTGATATTTAGCTGAGTAGGACATAATCCCGACCTGAGAATGTCCTTCTTCATCTAGCCTGTCGCGAATCGCATGTACCCTGTGGTCCATCATATCAGAGGGAGCTACATAATGAGCTCCGGCTTCTGCATGAGACTCAGCAACATTAGCCAATAGTTGCAAAGTTGGATCGTTGTCAATAATACCATCATCTGTAAGAATTCCACAATGTCCGTGAGTCGTATATTGGCAAAGGCAAACATCAGAAAACAGTAGAATCTCTGGGAAAGAGGTTCTTAGATTTCTCAAGGCCTTTTGTACAATTCCCTCGGGACTCCATGCTTCAGAACCCGTTTCATCTTTCTTATTAGGAATCCCAAAGAGAAGGAAGGCTTTGACTCCATTCTCTAAGAGTGAATCAATATGTGGTGCCAACTCATCCAGATTCCACCGGAGTATTCCGGGCATTGACGGAATCTTTTCTGTGTTTCTGCTCGTTACAAATATTGGGCAGATGATATCATCAACACTGACCTGGACCTCGGCAACGAGATTTCTAAGTGCTTCATTTTGTCTGTTTCTTCGCAACCGTATTATCTCTTTCATTGTATCTCCCTCAATATTTCTCTACCTCTTCTCAATGCACTTTCCACGTCCATTAATTGGAAACTTCGCTGGACTGATTCATCCTGATATATCAGCTGAAGATCCTTTTTAGGGTTCAAAGATTCTTTCCGGAGAGTCGCTAGTACATCAAGCTGTCGTGCCCGCTCTTTAACAAGTGAAGTCAATTCTTTCCTCAACACTTTGGCAAAGAACGGGCAACTTCCTTGTGTTGATATCGCGAAACTCAAATAACCCGATTTGATAATTGAGGAGAATGTCACTGTTGACATTTCAGGTATGTCAACCACATTCACTGGAAGACCTTCTATTTGGCAGCGGTCTGAAATCCTTTTAGATAGCCTTTCCTCAGCAATAGCTACTACGACTAAATCAGGACGCACCTCTAGGAATTCCATGAAATTCTCCTCTGTCAACAAGCAGGACTTAATCTCGATATTTGGATGGTCTATTTCTGGAGGGTTGGAATCAACCGCAATTACTCTGAATCCAAGGTCCGCTAGGAATTTGGCTTTTCGGCTGCCAACGTTTCCACATCCAAAGACTAGTATGTGATTGCGTATCACTAGGTTTACTGGCAAGTGTTGCACCTTAGTTGCCCCCCAGAACTTTCATGCTGCGCTTTTTAATCTCGGACTCTGTTTCAGCAATCAGCATTGGCCTATCTATTAATGATGAAATTCTAGAAACTATTTCATCCAGTTCCTCTTTGCTCGTAGCATGTACCAGCACATACAAGTTGTATCCGAATCTATTGTCTCTACGGAACACATGACTCGCTTCTTTTATAGTTGATATTGTGTTTGCCAAATTGATGAGGTCGTCACACTTACAG
>CAYPUO010000458.1:0-3555 GCA_964413775.1 uncultured archaeon | reverse complement strand
CACTCAGCGTTCACATCAGAACCGGCATACAATACTCTTACCGACATATTCCCAGCGTAGGTAGGCGAGAGGTCGAATTGGATGAGCCCCCGGATATCAGTTGTAAGCCAATTCTCTTCGGGAGCACCTCCATTGAAGGCAACCTCCACACATACTTCTGCATTAGCAATTTTCCCAGCACCGCCCGATAGAGTTGCCATGAGCCTGCCGCTTTCAGGATATACAAGCCGCTCGGGCAGGGTCACATCGAGTTGGGTCTCGTAGCGAACAAGAATGGTAACCGTAAGCGTAGTGTTAGTGATATATGCCGTGCCTTCATAGGCGATAATAACAGAATAGTTTCCGGTTTTTGTAGGTGTCCATTCAATATTCACAAGACCTGCATTTGCCTCGACGAGAGTTTTTGTTGTAAGTATGCTGCCATAGATTTCATGGCCGGAAGGATCGTATACACTAACATAGACGTGGCTATTGAGAATCCTCTCATCCAATGAGTCAACAAGCTCAACGATTATCGAGTGAACTTGCCCAATAAGCCCGCTCAGTGATGCCTCCGATACATCCAGAGACGCACTCGACGTTACATTGAACTCGAAATGGAAGTCGCAGCCGAGTCTCTGTGAAGTTGCTGCAAATACTGCATTCACCACGTACGGCCCAACGTCCAGGCCTTCAAGTGTAAAGTCCAAGGTCTGCCCGTTCAAGTGAAGTCGATCTGATGAGTTTACTAGTTCACCATCCCTTGTAATCGTAATCTGAATATCTGACGGACTCAACAAGAGGCTGCGTTCATCCAAGACGGAGATTGAAATGTTAGCATGAGTACTCCTGTCAACCGTAGAATTCCCAGTGACTAGTATGTGGCTGGTCCCATGCACAAATACATCAATTGCCGTTGATGATGGATGGTAATGCTCAGTCCCGCTGAAGGAAAACACAACAGTGTAGTTCCCCATTCTATCAAATGGTATTGAAACCAATTCAGGGTCCTGACCTATCTGAACGAATGAATCGTGAGATAGCAATCCCAATTCATTGTGGTACTCATAGTACGAGATCGTCCTTCCTTCCAGAGGTGTTCCTCCTGTATCTTGGAGGAGGACTGTGACATTGAGAGGTGACACTCCAGCAATCAACATCCCCGTATCAACACGCTCAGCCAGAACCTGTGTCCCATAACGGACATCTATATCATCGGTCAGACTCGTAGGCAAGTAGACGCCAATCCCTTCGAACTCTGCTCTCAGTACCCACATGCCTTCCTGGTCTACAACTGGAGACCACTCGACATAGCCGGTCGCATTCGTGGTTAGGTTCACGGGTCCTAGGATCGAGCCGAGAGAGAGAGTCAAGGCCCTGCCAACCAATGGATCTCCGTAATAGTCTCTGAGAAGCGCGGTGACCTGCAATTGATCACCGACCTCGATCTCTGACTGAATAGACGTGAATTGAAGAGAGGTGGGATTGTGGACAATTCGGTATGCTGTGTACGTGAATGCATAGACACTAGTCGAGCCAGAAGATTCCACGATAACCTGATAGGAACCGGAAAACTGAGGCGTGAACTCCACATAGATGAATCCGTCCTCCGTGACTCCGGAAACCCAGTTCGTAAGGTAGCCAAGCTTGATTGGTTGCCCCTGGAAATAGAGTGATACTTTTACGGTCAGACCATTAATCCATCCATCTAGTTCGTTCTTGCACGCGACAATGATATTGATCGGTCCTCCAAGTGATGCTGGCGCTGGTTCCAGTGAAACATTGACCTGACAATGGGTCATCACAGAGAGCTGCACTTGCGCATCGCCACCTACCATGAACTGATCATCAGATGGGCCTGCAACAACTGAGAAGATTCCAGTTACATTTGTGGCATGAAAGACTGCAGTGGCAATACCCGAAGCGTTAGTTGATGCACCAGAAGACCAGATAGCGATGAGATTCTGGTCTAGAACTTCAAACTCTATTGTGATGCCGGATAGTTGACCTCCAGCACTCAGCGTGAATGTGAGTGAAGTCTCATTTCCAATCCCAATAGTACTGGGTGATACTAGAAGAGAGCCAGATACTTGTTCCATTATTGAGGTGGAAGATGTGACTGAGTTGAATAAGACATACGTATCACCCGCATAGCTCAGTTCGATTGTTGCAGCCCCGCGCGCCGACGGAGTCCAATGAATGCTTAACAGACCAGAGCCTGAAACTGTCTGACTCTGAAACACAGTCACGCCTCCCATTTGTATGACAAGTTGCAGGGACTTCCCAACTATCCATGACCCAAGCGCATCCTTAATTCCTATCTGAATTGTCGCGCTGTCACCCAACATAGATGTAGGAGAGTCTACCAGTGACATTACAGGCACCACGGTAACTCGCTGAATCACTTCATCCGATGACGGTGCGTTGGTAGCTGAGCCACTGTAGGTTGCGCTAATAACGAAATCACCAATGGCGTTGAATGTGTACGCAATGGCGCACTTTCCGTCGGCCCCAGTGCTGCGAACAACCGTGAACAGGGCAGTGCCATTGGATGCGCACACCTGAAATGTCACTGCAGCACCTTGAAGAGGCATCGCCTGCCAGTTCAACAGAGTAGCGGTAAAGCCAAGTGAGCTACCTTGAGAAACCGGAAGACCGTTGGACTCAATGCTGAGATAGGTACTGCCAATGACCTGGCTGGTCTGCACCATGGAAGAGGCCTCAAGATAATCCTGAGCAACCAGAGAGCAATGAATCACCAGCGTGCCAGGCATTGTGAGGGGAATACTCAATTGAATAGTGCCTAAGGCATTAGTCGCATTCCATACATCGAGAACAGATACTCCCCCAAGCTCGACTACAGTATGGACTTGGATGGCTTCCACCGGAGCAGCCTGGCTGTCCAAGACTTGAACAAGCAGACGAGCAGAAGATATAGCAACTTCATCATCAAGGACACTAGCCCCTATTGAACAGGTGTCGTAGACTTCGACCGAGCTGTTGATAGACGAGCTCTCGTAGAAATCATCTCTTGCGACCGATATGTATAGAACATTGATGCCACGTTTACTTGGAGTCCAGCTGATATTCAACAGGCCAGAGGATGTCGTGCCTGATGTCTGATACAAGAGCGTACCAGACGGGTCCCTGACGACGAATGTCACCGCAAGCCCATCTAGTCCGGCACTATTGTGGTCAACGGCATTAATCAGACACCAGCCTGAAATGCCCACCTGAAGTCCAGAAGATCCAGCAATAGAGAGAGTGACCGGTACTCGAAGATAGCTCAACATAGAGTCAAGAGCAGCTCCTCTAGAATATGTGCCAGTGAACTGGACGATAATCTCATAGGGTCCTGCAGCGGCACTAGTCCATAAGAAGGACACGCCACCAGTTGCATTCGTCGTCAGAGTAGTCTGATAGACTAGGGTTGATGGTTGATAGAGTATGCGAATCTCAACACCTACATCTGAAACCGGGTTTCCTATCGAGTCTGTGAGGATAGCCCAAAGCCTCCATGTAGTATTGACAAATCCTTCTCCATCGATCCCGCCTACCGTGAGCTGGCTCTCACAC
>CAYPUO010000457.1:0-3557 GCA_964413775.1 uncultured archaeon | reverse complement strand
ACTCCTTATCACCGGACCTGATTACATATTGACGAGATGGAAACCTTTTCAGATAGGACTTGAGCGATGGATGTTCGTAATCGTAGATAAGTGGCGTCTGCACGACATGTGCCCCGTAGTCGACCATTTCTTTGGTCACTCGTTCTTCAACTGCACGCTTCAGTGTGTACCCTCTTGGAGGCCATCTGAAGTTCCCCGCATCTGAGCCTGGCTCGTAGTCTACTAGCTCCAAGTTCTTCATGAGTTCTATATGAGCGGGCGGCTCCTTTGCGGTTCGATCCTTCGCCGTCTCGTACTTGACATAGAGCCGGAGCTCTTCAAGGCCAGTATAGTCGAACTTGTCGACCTCGGTTACGGTCCCATCCGGCTGAAAGATGTAGAACTTGGAATGCGTTTCCTCCTCAGCCTTGATTGCAGTCAAATCTTCACCCATAGTGACCTCATCCCCGCTGGGCTCAGAGACCTTGGTCACATCGAGAACCTTTGAACGCTCAGCCAATGGGTGACCCTTGCAATGGATCATGAATGACTTGTACCAACCAAAGGGGATTCTCAGCACCTTGTAGCCCTGGTCCTTCAAGTCTTTCTCAACCAGCTTCAGCATTTTCAGTGCGGGGCCGGGTTGGGCCGGAGTCTCACTCAAGTGTACCCAAGGATAGACAATGATGTTCTTCTCCTTGACCTCTTCTGCCGCCTGGGCAATCATGTCTGCGGTCAGTTTTGCGGCTCTTGCTAGATCTGTTGTATCAGAGGTTTCTGCCGCAATGAAGTTGACTAGACATGAATCCTTGGTCGAATAGCTCTTCGGTTCAAGACTCTCGGCATTCTTTAGCGCTTTGCGTTTGGCCTCGAAGGCGAAGCCATCACTATGTATCTGTAGCATTCTCATCCTAGAGACCTCTAGAACACCTTTTTTCCAGTTCTACACTTAAGCTTGGCGTTCAATAACGATAATAAATTCAATCCTTTGAAACTAGTCCATATTGGGATTCATCTAGCTACTAGAGTCCTCACTGTTAGCATTCGCGCTGTCCCCGCAAGCCGATGAACATGTGATTTGATCCTTTCTGACAATCTTTGCTTGTTCCCAGATGGCACCCCAGAAGCTCCTCATCGTATCTATTAGACCAGGAATCGCCATCCTTATGGCTTCTCTGTGGTTCCTTCCTGTACAATCCAAGAAGAACATGTACACTCTCCTATCGTCTACAATCAAGAATGAATGTGGAATCTTTCGATTTGTTTCCCTAACCTCAATGAACCCATTTTCAATACCCAAGGTCAAGAGGTTTACCCATTCATCCCAAGACCGCGACAGAAACCTGTTTAGATTTTCAACTAGGATGTAGAGGGTAGCTTTACGTCTTTGGAAATTCATCAGACTTCCTGTAAGATTACTATGATCAATGAATGGAGAAGCCCAATTTTCTGAAGGGGAGAAAGCATTGTCGGAGCTATGTAGAGCCAAACAAAGGCTGTCCTTTGCCACCTTGGTTTCCCTGGGTATCACTTCACGTACAGAATATTCTGAAAGAAGAAAGAGACCTTTTTCAATCTCCACTTCGTTTCGTTTGCCCCAAATATTCTGCAAGGTTTGCTGTACTCCGAGCATTGCAGTTGATTCCACTTGCATTTCCCGCTCTCGTGTTTGAATCCAGTTACTGATGACAATCCGAGGAGAAATTGAGATGAAAACCTTCGGAGTCCCATTTTTCTCCTGAATCAGTCCTTTCTCTTTCAGATTCCTTAGTAGTTCATAAGTCCAAGACCGCCTGATTCCAGTGGCCTTGGAAACCTCAGTCGCAGTCAATTCGATGTTCATCAGCAGATGCCAGTATACTAGAAGCTCATGGTCTGATAAATATAGGAAACTACCTAATTTCTCTCTAATATCCATGAATTCCTTTGAGTCGAAGTTGGACTTTTTCTTATCCGGATTCATCGGTTATCTTGTCTCACAATTCGTTTTTCCTTATGATTTAGATAGTCTATTAGAGAGTATAACATTCCTTCAATAGTATGATTTGATGCCTCTACTGTAGGTTCCATGTTAATTTCTCGCATAGTACGGCTGGTCACTGGGCCAATTGAAGTCATTATTATGCCTCTTTCTTTGATACATTTCAGGTATGGTGCGAATGGTTTTGCGACAGTTCCAGCAGTGATTAGAACTACATCTGCATTCGACAGAGTTTCTTTATCGATGCTCATTGAAGAAACTTGATAAACAGACAATTCAGTAACTTCATACTTGTTCTTTAGCATGTTTCTCAAGTCAGCAGTTGCATTGGATGAGCGGATGAGAATAACTCTCGCACCTTTTGGAAGAGTTTCCAAGATTGTTCTTCCCAATGCGACAGAATTGTATTCTGAACCACATGTCGCATCGATTCCAAGTTTCTCCAGCTCTTTTTGAGTTGTAGGTCCAATTGCGAAATACATCTTTGTGGGTTCCAAGTTCGTGTGCGAAGTGAAGATCTTCACACCGTTTTTGCTTGTGAATACATAAGCATCATAATGGTCTGGATTCGGCACGTCAAACGGAATCTCCTTCAAATCAAGTAGGGGACAGAAAACTGGTTCTGCACCGAGAGTTCGGATAATCTCCCCTGTACAGTCATCTGATTTTTTAGAACGGGGAATAAGAATTTTCTTTCCTTTTAGATTCTGGAGTCTCTTGTCAAACCAGTTCAATTTGCTTCGGAGTGAAACAACCTCTCCGACGACAATAATAGCAGGAGTTTCCACATTAAGAGAACTCATCTCTGCAATAGTTGTCACCACAACTTTTTGTCGGAGGTACGTACCCCATGAAATAATCGCTACGGGAGTTTCAGACGAAAATCGTTCAGAATTCAATAAGTGCTCTGAAATCATATCACGGTTACCTGAGCCCATTAGGATAACAATCACAGGAGGTGCTTTATCAAGATTCACTCCGGATTCCATACTTGCTGTTTGACCTGTATAAACAGCAAATCCAGAATTGAAATCTCGGTGAGTGATAGGAATCCCAGCATAGGCTGGCACAGAATAGACTGATGAAACTCCAGGGACTATCTCAAAGCCAATATTGTTCTTCGTGAGTTCTTCTGCTTCCTCTCCACCTCGACCGAATAGGAATGGGTCTCCACCCTTCAATCTCACAACATTTTCATAAGTTCTACCGAGAGATATTAGCAGATTATTGATTTCGTCTTGGGTCTTGTAGTGATGTCCGGGCTTCTTCCCCACATAATATTTCTTACAACCAGGTTTGACAAGGGCAAGAAAATCCGGATGAACAAGCCGATCGTACACAACAGCATCTGCATCCTTTAGAAGACGATGAGCTTTCAGTGTTAAAAGCTCAGGATCTCCTGGCCCTGCGCCGACTAGATATACAACCACTTGTTTCACCCCCATTGTATTTCTGCCTTCAAAGCCGATTCACGCAATTCACGAGCTAGTCTTTGACCGAGTTCAACTGGGCCCTCTGACTCGCAGACCATTAGTTTCCGGACGGATTTTGTGCCATCAATTGCTGTAAAATTTGCTGGGCTTGTTGAGGTATCTGG
>CAYPUO010000456.1:0-3558 GCA_964413775.1 uncultured archaeon | reverse complement strand
GTTGACAACATTCGTAGCTACCTTGTTGTGGTCGATTGTAATGGTCCTTCGATATTGAAACGACTGGAGGAAGTGGGCTGTTGCGCCGCTCGTAGTGTTTGTCCCAGAATACCATTCACTGCCAGCTGGATCGGTGAGAGCATACTCAACGCTAGAACCTGTAATCCACGGAGTTGTCGACTGAAAGGTCATCTGGTCCGGGAGGTCGAAGACTGCCGTCGTCCCAAGACTCGATGCTTGTCCCAGCTGGAGGTCGAAGAGATAATTCATGCTCGTGAAATCGACTCTCCAGAGACCATTCGAATCGATTGTTGATGCGGGGATGGTGACCATACCCGAGGCATATGACCACTGCGAGGGGTTTGTCTTGGCAACTCCTAGAGGATTCGTGACAGATACCGGAACCCAATCTGTTAGAGGATATTCGATAGCAACAGCGACATCAGTCACTCCGAGAGGCGGGGAGATCTGCACATATGCAGACCATGTGACTGTGCTGGCATTTACAACTGAGAAAGTTGTCCCCTGCGAATAGTCAAGCGCGAAGGAAGTTTCGCTTGCGCTCCACGGAGAGCTGTTCGAAGAGTGGATGCCCGTTAGATAGACATTCAGTGCAGCTCCCTTCCCAGTATATGGGGTACCGCTGTTAGCCAATGAGGTTGATCCAGAGGAGCCCCCGTCGCCACCAGTTCCTGATACATCGGCGGCAGGAGTAGCACTCTGCGACCCTAGAACAGGGAGCAGCATGATGATGGATAATGCGATTAGAATGTATACTCGCCTCTTCATAGAAAACAGCCTCAGTCTTTTATCCGGATCATTTGGTGAGCGGCCTATTTCGGCACAGCACTATTCAAGAGTCAATAGTATAAATATCAATATCTGTTGGAGCTTATCAGGAAAATGAACAGAGCTGTCCTTTTTTAGAAAGGAAAAGGGGGGTTGTTCGCCCCCTCTGTCTAGTCGTGGTTCAAATCCAGGCTCTTGAGGAGTTCGTCTACTAGGTCGCGAGGCAGTTCGCGTGCTTGCTCTATGATTGTGTCAATCTCATGCGCCTGCACACCCTTTGCTTGCAGTTCCTTCCTGAGCTCCTCAATCTCGTAGTCGCTAAGCTTCTCTGTAATTGAAACATGTTCTTCAGCGTGGTCCTCCTTTGCGAGGTCTTCTTTGATAGACTCGGGAGTCTCAGGCTCACTGATTAACGACTCCTCTGCTTCCTCTTCTGGGAGCAGGAGAATGGGCTCTTCCTCAGTTGTTGCCTTCGTGATGTCTTCGACAGCCTCGCCACCTCTGACGCGTTGTTTGGCCTCCAGACTTGTCTTCTCAAGGATTTCTTCCATACTAACACCATCACGCCGGGCAGCACGGATTGCCTCTTGGTCAATGACTTCTTTCACGAAGACCGCCTGCTCGCTCAGCTTCATCTTTGATATGTCCGCCTTGAACTCATCGAGCTCGTCAGGATTCAGGTGTGTGAGTATCGAGAGCTGGATGAGGAGTTCGCCCATCTCAGGTATGTTGACAGGAACTGATTCTCCGGGCATCATGTCAGCAGTCTTGGCTGGAATCATGCCCTTATTCGTGTCATTATATAGGTCTGCCACGAGTTGCTGACGGCTTTTCACACCCTCGATCGGCTTCGGGATCTTTCCCTTGCCAAGTGCCTTGATCTGGCCATTAATCTGTCTCAGTCGCTTCGGGATACTGAAGACACGGACCCACAACAGACCCGCCAGGAGTATCAAGAACAGCGCAGGAGTTCCAAGCGAAATAACATTGTTGGTCAATGTCTGGCTCTGAGTCGGCGTTACTCTGACTGTCAGCTGATAGGTTTTCGTGTCATAATTAGCCAACGACACTGTAATCTTGATATTAATCTCAGCAGGGCTGATGTCCAAGGAAAGGAACGGCTCGATTGCATGAATGTTGATTACATAGTGCCCGTTCCCCATATCCGTTATATCTTCAGGTGCTATTGAGATTCTGGTCCCGAGCCAGTCGAGAGTAACGTTAGCTCCTTCAATTCCTTGTCCTGAATAGGGGCTCCACGTTTCAGTATAAGCAAACTCAATGGTCGCGGTCTGACCAAAGTGCATAGTCACGACACCGCTTGCCCCTGAGCCTGTCACAATATCCGAAAGCATATCAAGACTGGTCGGGCGCTCGATTATTGTGATAGAAACATGGATGCTCTGGGGCGTACGATATTCGAGCCTCAAGGTGAAGTCAAGAGTATATGGCGTTTCTGGCACAGCCCGGGGATCCACTCCACTGAAATATGAGCTATTAGTTGTATCAAATACAAAGATGTATGTCCCATTGCCGAGGTCAATTATACTGGTTGCATTAACAGGACCGAGCAAGCCTCCGCCCACGAAGGCCTCATATGATGCACCACCGAGACCCCCAATGTATCCATCGCTAGGATCAGTGTCATTGTAGAAGAGCCGGATTGATACGCTTTCACCAAATGGGACTTGAAGTTTTGCAGTATTGTTCTCAATCCAGTTCAGCGGTGGCGTGGTGAGAACCAAATCTGTTGGCACCTGCTGCACATAGATGTCCACACCACTGGAGCTTGCAAGATAGTTCTCTTTGTCGAAGCTTATTCCAAGGGAGTACCTGATTGTCGAGAGAAGAGACGTGTCGATGTAGACTGAGAATGAACCATTCCCCAAGTCATAAAGTGTTGTTCCAATTTTGAATGAAACCTCAACACTTAGAGTTCCGGTGTCGTTTGTTATTCCTTGATTAAACCAGTCATCAATATAGGTGAAAGTAACATTCCCCTTCCAACCCCAATATACATAGAGTGGCTGCAAACTTGGAGATTTGGTTGGGATTTGTTTCACGGTGAGAGTTACTGTTTGTGTCGCACTATCCAGATTCTTGTCTGCGGGCTCTCCAATGACAGTTATCCCAAATGTACCCCATCGCCCCAGTGCAGCTGAGTTAAGGGTAAGATTCCATAGCCCTCCACCAACCGATGTGAAATTGTAACGGACTTGATTCCAAATCCAGTATACGTCCCCCGAAACTATTGAAGTATTGTCAACCTGTGTGAAGTTGAAGGACAATGTCTTCGTATCAGAGTAGACAACGCTTTGCTGTGCGTCCTCTGGGGATAAGAGCCTAAGGAATGTCTTTGTGGCCAGAAGGTCAATCTTGAATACTGTGCTTACCGGATCATAGTTTGTGAACCTAGCGGAAATCCGGGCACTGTATACATACCCAGGCAGTAGAGGATTGGTTGCACTGCCGGGCAGAGTATAGTAGTAGAAGTAACCTGTTTCATTGTAAATCATCGAATAGTTGTATCCATTGAAATAGATGCGGAGGTCGTTGAGCCATTGATGATTGACCAGAATATTGTTGTATGTGTCGTTGAGATATACTTTCACAGAGATTGGATCTCCTCTGTTGTGCGTGAAAACCGGTTCAGGAGTGACAAGGGTCAATTCGGTAGGTAAAGGTAGCACAATCAACGTGACTGTGGTCACTGAGCGCTGGAATTTGTCGGCATCCGCAGAAATTCGTAGGGTTCGAGTTCCAGAATCT
>CAYPUO010000455.1:0-3563 GCA_964413775.1 uncultured archaeon | reverse complement strand
CACCAGATTTGGCTGAAATGACCTTCTCTGAATCTGGAGAGAAAGATTGTAATTCTCCGACCTACAACAGCCTTTCGTTCGGTTCCTGTTATGTTCTCGGGTCGGTGATGGATATCCATGAACACAAGACCCAGTGTGTTGTCATTTTCGTCTCTGAGGATTTTGAGATAAGCGATATCATTGATTATGTTAACAACGGAATCTTTCTACTGGGGCAAGGCATCGCAGAATCTGCAACACCAAACTTGGCTTTCGACATTGAAGTGAAACGACGACTCTCAGCAACGCCATTTTGTACAAAGACATCGTTTCCTAGTACTGACGATATCGTTGCATCCAAGCACTGCTGACGACTGGCAAGATTGCACCAAGCTCCGGTAGCATGCATGCCATAGAAATGACCGGGTGAATTCCTTGCCATCTTCTGGGAAGCGGAATGCCTAGATGAGCCAACAACACTTACGTTCGCATAATCAAGCTAATCTTGGGATACTTCATCAATTTGTAGCAGAATGCAGATCTTAGTTGCTGTGCCATTTGCCCGACCCACACTATCGCGCAATCCGCCTACTAGACCATTAGTTTTCACATGCACTCACAGGCATTGTCTGGAAAGCGGAGAAGGATTTTGCGCGAACTTCCTGCAAACAGATTGTGTAATAGGAAGGGCATCCGAATTGATTACATACTCTGAATAAGTTCGCGCTAGTACTCTGAAGACAAAAGCAGCACTGATGGCCTTCTATCAGGACGCATGTCACGCTCTGGATGGA
Source organism: uncultured archaeon (assembly GCA_964413775.1). Taxonomy (GTDB): domain Archaea; phylum Asgardarchaeota; class Thorarchaeia; order Thorarchaeales; family Thorarchaeaceae; genus MP5-2226. The sequence continues at coordinate 2,790 of CAYPUO010000455.1, read as the reverse complement.
ATGCAGTAGTCGTTTTGTGCGACTATCGGAAACAGCTTGCCAGACAGATCAATACACAGCCATCACTGACTGATGTTGACCTCCGTGTTTCCAAGCGTGAAGTAGAAGGTTGTACCTTTGTCAGGAGTACTCTCAGCCCGTATCTGGCCTCCATGACGATAGATGATCCTCTGAACAGTAGCCAAGCCTATTCCGGATCCCTCAAATTCCTCATGTGAATGTAGGCGTTGAAAGGGAGCAAACAGATTGTCAGCATATTTCATATCAAAGCCAACGCCATCGTCACGTACGTAGAATTCATCACGACCATCATGTCTTGCCATTCCCACTTCAATTCTCGCCTGTGAATGGGTCCGCGTGAATTTCCAAGCATTCTCCAGCAGATTAGTCATTGCTACATACACCAAGTGTTCATCGGCATTAGCAGACATTCCATCTGCTATTACTAGTTCAACATGTCGCTCAGGTGATTGCCGCTGCAATGTATCAAGAATCTCTCTTGCCATAGAAGTCAAGACCACAGGGGTCCGGCAGAAATCTGCCCGGGATAGACGTGACAACTGCAAGAGTGCGTCGATGAGGCCACTCATCCGTTGAGACCCAGCTCTAATACGCTCCAGATAGTGCCTATCATTGTCATCAAGCTTATCTAAGCAGTTCTTTTCTAAAGCCAGACTGAATCCATCCAAGCTTCTAAGAGGGGCCCGTAAATCGTGTGATACGGAATAGGAGAAAGACTCCAGCTCCTTGTTAAGCGCCTCAAGTTGAGTGGCTCGTGCAGCCTCTATTTCTTTTGATTGTTCCAAGTCCTTGAATAGAGTGTCATACGGTCTGACCAGGCTAGCTTGAACAAGTGCTCGGTAGATAGAATAAAAGGCTACTACCTTAAGATAATGCCCCACCAAGTTAGCGATACCGTAGGCATCGACATAAAGCGTAAAGGCGAGTTCGGAAGCTATTGTAAGACAGACTGCAAGGAGCAGCAGTCGCAAGGTGGAAGAATCGTAGTCTGTTCGTCTTCTATAGAATAGGAAAGCGCTTCCGGCCAAAATAACCGAAATGACATATTCGCTGCCGATTTTGAATGGCGTCAGGCCTATACCCTCAATAAAGCAAGCTGGAAATGTATGCCACGCGAAAATTGAGGACAGAAGGAAGCCGCAAACAACCAAGTATGCCGCTGCTATGTGGGTCCTGTTGAGGTTTCTCCGCACAGTTAATGGAGCGATAAGAAACGTAGCGGCCTCCAAGTATCGAGCTGAAATCCACAGTTGCGCGGCAAGGTTGGTGTCAGATTCAATAAAGACCCCCATACCAGGGTAAGCAAGGGTATGAAAGAAGTCAATCCATCCAATGAATAGGAATGCAATCCCCAGAAGCAGGAAAGACCTGTTTTCTGTATACTTGATAGAGTGCCACCCTACAAGAAACACTCCAAACGCAACAAGTATGCTAAATTCCTCAACAATGCTATGGAAAAGCAGGTAGCTATAGCGGCTTGTGACATAGAGGATAATTCCAATCAGAACAGCCACAATCGCGAAAAAAAGATGCTTAAGGATCTCCACATGAGATGACAACTAGAAGCATACCTCCGTAAACGGTTCGAGAAAACTGGTGACTTGATTCTCCGGATGTTCGCTTTTCGTCGGACCTGAACCGAAGAACCTGCACTTCCAATGAAGCACCCAAGTAATTTTTGAGAGGATGCATTGATATACAAGCAATGCGCTCCTTTAACAAGTGATGCTGCATAATTCGTTTGAACAGCCAGCGCGTCTTCTGCTGCCACTGTTTCTATTGCTTGATGCAATGTTGTGCCCCATCCATTATTTATCTATAGAGGGAAACATGATAGCCACTATTTGCTAATACTAGTTCCACTCCCGCCAAGACAAAGCGAGCATCAAGAGATTAATCTTCCTTGTATATCCCAATAACAATGCTGGCTTGCTTCTGCTTATTCAACGACTATTCTCTAGTGCTCCGCCTATGAGACGGTTCTGTCCCAAATAGCAAAGCCGTGGCTAAATACAAGCATTCTCGGACCGTTTGTTGCGCCCAGTCCTAGGACAACACTGGCGCTCAGAATCTTCTGATTTTCCAATCCAAGGCCGGTTTCTCAGTGGAGGACAGATTCATCCATTTCTACGGAAGAAAAACCTAGCATACGCTCTTGTGTAAGTCGGTCCATCAAAAGAAAGCTGTATTCTAGGCTACCGCTTGCCCAAAAGGTAGTTCATCCATACATTTCTGAATAGTCCACAAGTAACTTTTTGAGTACCGATAAATCGCTGACCACCTGGAACTCTGTTTCCTGGGCAAGCTCAGTGAGAGTTTCATTGAAAGCAGTAACACGCTCATATTCGCTCTTCAACGCTGCCTTCTTTGCTTGGCTTCTAGCCTTGGGGTCATACACAACAATTAGGCTTTGGGGCTCGAAGTTTATCACTATGCTTCGATTGAAATACATCACTTTCTTACATTTGGGACACTGCATACGATTCGCCTTTCCGGCTTTGAGGCTCCTAATCATCTCTTTATCCTCTGAGAGGTCTATATGATCTATTGCTTCTGTTTCAAAGACATGCTTGCATTTCTCGCATGTGACTTCAACAGTACTTGTCCTGGGCACAGTCTTCACCTGCCATAATGGCTTCACATAGTGAGTCACTTAAGAGTTGCGCAGTGCCAATGTTACATCAGGAAGTTGGAAGATTGCCTTTATGTCCAGTTCTGCGAAGCCTGAGTGATAGTTCGTCGTCCCCTTTTTCGTGAGTGAAGAGGTAG
>CAYPUO010000454.1:0-3565 GCA_964413775.1 uncultured archaeon | reverse complement strand
CTATGCAAGAGGGGTGAACCTCGTAGATCAGGGGCGCGAAGTGGAAGATGTTGGCCTCCAAGTGCTGCGCAAGGAGGTCGGTTGATCTAATCTCAGGAGCAATAGCTTCAACTCGCTGAGTGCGGTTTCCTTCCCGGTCATACTCATTGATGAAACGTGTGGACCGCTTTCCAGCAGTCCTCAGACCAGTGATATCTAGACCTGCATTCTTGAGTTCGGCGATGTAGCTCTGCTCGAAGTCGGATCCCACTCGTGTTACGATGCCGGCGCCGAGTGCTCCAAGTTTGGGCGCCATCATCGCGTACGCAGTTCCACCCCCAAGAGACTCTCTTGTATACTCTGGAGTCATAATCAAGTCTCTACTTAAGTGACCGACCACTACAATCTCCAACTTCGAACCTCCAAAGAGAGAATTGCTAGCCTGTACTACCTGTCATAACCGTTAAAATCCCTTGTTCCCCTGAGCAGAGGTGCTGTGAACCGATATGGCAAGAGTAACAGTGAAGTTCTTTGCAACTGTCAGAGAGATTACAGGGACAGCTAAGATAGAGACTGATGCAGATGATATCAAGGGTCTTCTAAGACTACTCAGAGAAAAGTATGGAAGTGAGTTTGAAGAGACTGTTATCGATACTGACACACAAGAACTGAAGCAGTTCTTCTCTTGTATGATCAATGGGAAACGCATTGAGCTTCTCGATGGATATAACACGCGCTTGTCAGACGGGGATGCGATTGCCCTCTTCCCGCCTGTTGGGGGAGGATAGATGCATGGATACTATATCATCAGGCGCGCGCTCAGTCGACCTCGTCATAAGAAACGCTCGACTGCTCCTTGAGTCTGGGACTGTACAGGCAGGCATTGGCGTAGCAGATGGACGGATAGCCAGTATCGCGCACGATCCTCACTTACCTGATGCTCATGAGACAATCGATGCAAAGGGGCACCTACTGATGCCTGGCTTAATCGATGCGCATGCGCATATTCATGACGTTCTGAAGGAGGACCATGAGGACTTCACTACAGGGTCCCGGGCTGCAGCTGCTGGAGGGGTCACAACATTTGTAGACATGCCATTGGTGTCCCAGTTAGACTCGATAGAAGCGCTTGAAAGAAAGACGAAGGTAGGACAGGAGATGTCCATTGTCGACTTCTTGTTCACTGCCGGCATGCTGACTGATGAGAATTACTCGATGATCGAGGCCTTGGTTGACAGAGGCGTAGCATCATTCAAGGCATTCACGTGCAACCCATTCTACGCAAGCTCGGGGACCATAACAAGGAGTCTGAGTGAGGCATCTGAACATGGTGGAATGATTACCATCCACTCGGAGGAGCAAGGCATTCTTGATGAGTTCGCGAAGGACATGGAAGGGGACTGGGACGCGCCTATCAGCCACGCTCTGAGTAGGCCACCTCTCGCAGAGCAGCTCGCAATAAGGCAGAACCTTGCCATCGCAGAGCAGACAGGCGGTCATATCCACATCGCCCATGCCACGACCAGAGGTGGCATCGCTGAGATTGAGAGGGCAAGGCTCAACGGTGTAACAGTTACAACTGAGGTCTGCCCGCACCACCTCGTCTTCTACAGAGATGACATGAATCGATTGGGACCTCGGAGCAAGTTCAATCCCCCTCTGCGGACGAAGGAGGACCGAGCTGCGCTCTGGTCCGCGCTCCTAAGAGGTTCAATTGAAATGGTGGTCAGTGACCACGCGCCCTGTCCTGAGAAGGAGAAGGATGCAGGACGAGATGACATCAGGGACGCATGGGCAGGAGTTGATGGCATCCAGACCATCCTCAGAGTGCTACTCTCAGAGGGGATAAACAGGGGCAGGCTCTCATATGCAAGGCTTCTCCAAGTCGGTTCCTCCAACCCAGCCAAGATATTCGGTCTATATCCCAAGAAAGGAGTGCTGGCAGTTGGCTCTGATGCTGACATGGTGCTAGTCGACCCGACGAAAGAGGAGACCATCACAGCCGACATGATGTTCTCAAAATGCGGCTGGACACTATATGAGGGTATGAAGATGACGGGAGTACCGCTGATGACTTTCGTGAGAGGAACAAAAGTGTTTGATGGTGACGTAACAACCATCAAGCCAGGTCACGGTGAATTCCAGCCTGCAGGTAGCGGGAGTGACTTATGGAGGGCACCGGACTGAGCGACTACGAGTTCGTCTATGGAGACCCAGAGGTATGTACTGGATGCATGATATGTGTCAGTACTTGCAGCATGTACTACTACAGGGTAATCAGCCCTGCAAGGTCAAGGGTCCGGGTGATGCGTGTCGAGCCAGGTCTCGATTTCCCTCTATTCTGTCAGAACTGTGATGATGCACCCTGCATTTCAGCATGTCCAGAAAGTGCACTCTCTCGGACCTCGAAAGGCATCGTCATAGTGAACAATGGCAAGTGCACGGGACACCAAGAATGTGTGAAGGCATGCCCATACAATGCCATTTCCATAAATCCAGACACCGGAAAGGCGATCAAGTGCATCCAGTGTGGACAGTGTGTAAAGCGGTGTCCCGTTGATGCAATCTGGACCACCACACGACCAGGACTTGCAGCAAGGGACGCTGACAGACGGCTAGAGAAGATATACACAACTCACCATGACCTGCTGTATGAGAAGGAGGACGCACCATGATAACGGGCGTTGGCGGGCAGGTACTCTTCGTTGACCTAGAGAAGAACACGGTCAAGAGAGAGCCAGTTGATGAAACGCTGGTCGGAAAGTACCTCCTGGGAGCAGGATTCCTCTCAAGGCTCCTCTATGACATGATACCCCCGGGAATAGACGCGCTCTCACCCAAGAATGTCCTTGGTATCGCAACTGGCCTCTTGACAGCATCTTTGTTTCCGCAGTCGTCACGTCACGTAATCGCGGGGCTCTCTCCACTCACAGATATTTGGGGAGAGAGTCATGCTGCAGGGTTCTGGGCGCCTGAACTCAAGTTTGCAGGATACGACGGAATCATCTTCACCGGAGCATCAAGAGACCCTGTCTATCTCAACATCCTTGACTCAAGTGTGGACGTCCTGGACGCAGACGACTTGTGGGGAAAGGATGTCTTTGAAACGGACGACATCCTGAAACAGAAGCATGGGCGAAAGTGCAGGACACTTGCTATAGGCCAGGCAGGAGAGAACCTTGTCAGATTCGCAGCAATCATGAACGATAGAGACAGAGCATCAGCGCGGTCTGGACTCGGTGCGGTGATGGGCTCAAAGAGACTGAAGGCAATATGCGTGAGGGGCACAGGAAAAGTAGATGTTGCAGATCCTAAGAACTACCTCCATGAGATGGATGGCTTCCATCGGCGGATGCTGGCAAACCCATTCACACCAGGACGGGCGAAGTATGGCACAACCAGTCTGGTCGAACTCATGCAGAATATAGGACGACTACCCAGCTACAACATGCGCCAAGGGGTGTTTGATGGTTTTGACAAGATTGGTGGCGACGCCATTAATGAGAAGTATCTCGTAAAGCCTCGAGCGGACTGGTGTTGTCTCCAGCGGTGCGGCAGGTACACACGGGTTTCCGGAGGCCCCTAC
>CAYPUO010000453.1:0-3579 GCA_964413775.1 uncultured archaeon | reverse complement strand
CGCCAGTAGTACCTTGTGCCATTGACAAGAGGGGTTCCAGTATAGGTGATCGAGTGAGTATCATGAATAAAATCTAGACATAAGTCATAACTTGCTGTGTCGTTTCCTGTGAAATAGGTGTCATAGGCTCTGTACGCCCCAACTCCTACTACATTGTAATAGCTGCGTTCGTGACCACTGACCAAGCTATCATAGCGTAATTCGATCAATAGGTCTTCAGTATTGGAGTAGTGAAACTGGTCATCTACATCAATAGCCAACATATGCCCTAGGTTTCTTACGGTATAGCTACTCTGATTCAAAACGAGAGTTGGTGTTTGCCCTTCATAGTTGCTGTCCATGTCTGTGTGACTCAATTCACCCTTCAGTGGTGTTTCAACCAGATAGACTGAGAAGTTCTCAAATACTACCTCCCCATAGCCCGAAACAGGAAAGAGAATTCGATCAATAGTTCCCTCATCGTCAATCAAGCTTTGGTTGTATTTGAACTGAAATCTTCCTGCAGTAGAGGTTGGAAGCCCGAAAGGAATGATATTTGTCATCACATCCCCTCCCAGAACTTCATTGCTCGCCAGTTCGACTTTGAGACCCTGTGTCACCATGTCAGTTACTGTCCCTGTCGGTGCAGAATACGCTCCCGTGGTTTCGGCAGCACATAACCATCCTCCGCTATCTGTAATAACACCATCTACGCTGGTACCTGAGGCACCAGAGTGTCTTAATTCAATAAGTAACTTCAAGTCTGACCGCATCACGAAGATGTTCTCGATATCAAAGATAATGTATCCATTTTCTATCGGTGCTGTATATGAAGACCGATTCAGGACCTCGATTGGTGTTGTGCCATCCTAATTGGTTTCGAATGTGTCTGTCAGGTTCGACTCTACGCAGGTCATATAGATTGCCAAATCTGTGTAAGTTGTCTGTCCTGTAGGCTGATCAACCTCGAAATACAGCTTGTCAACAACACCTGATTGCGCGACCATGCTCTCAGGCCATAGATACTGATATCGCGACTCGTAGGAGTTGCTGAATATCCCCATTGGCGCGCCGCCAGCCCCTGCTGTATCGTGAATAGTCTCGATTGCGCTAGTATTTTCTTCAGACAGGAGTATCTCGTCAAAACCTGAGCTATTCCAGACCTCGACATCATAGCTCTTCTGAAAATCGTTTGAGTCAGCGTCACTGGATGTCCAGCTCAACTCCGGATTGGGGCTCTTGATATAGTCTATCTGAGGTAGGGATGAAAAGCCGTCCACCTGCAATCCACCAGCCAGTGGGGCCTCGTATTCTAGAGCAATGTTAGGAATGGTATTCTTGCCTAAATTGATACTGGCTTCTCTTGAGTTGAATTGCTTCACTGATATTGTGACTGAGGATTCATCAACTAGTTTCAAGACGAATGATAGAGTTCCATCCCCTACTAGCGCTTGTTGGACCTCAGTAGTTATATCCCAACCATACCAGTTGCCTGTGACAAACATGTTCGGATCGCTGGGTGAATCAATCACATCAACAATTCCAGGATTGTAGCTTGGTGCGTTGTTCCAAGTAATCGTGTCTTCATTCCATGTATCGTTTTCCGAATAGTACAATCCAATTGGCTCATCTGTTGCTCCGCCGTCGCCGCAAAAGAGATTCACTGTTGCTCTTGTGAAGCATACATTTCGTGGAATGTGCGATAGATTAAACTTCAACCAAGCCCTTGAATTTGCATCCGCAGCATATAGTCCAACTGGAAGACCAGGAATTCCTGGACCCCCTAAATTCCCGAAGTTTTCGTCAGGGCTTTCAGTGAGTACGACAGCATCATCACTGACCCGAATCACTTGTGAATCACTTGCAGGTGTTGCTGAAATCGCATCCATCGATTCAGGGGTATCTTCAAACTCTGATTCTGGTGAAATCGTTGATATTGCAGGTAGCACAGGTAGAAACAGACCAAAGCATAGTGTCAAAACTATGAAGACGGTGGTTTTCTTCAATGTTCATCTCTCCCTTGTAGTAGGGGACTCCTTCGACCACATCACATAGTGATGCAATACGGGCTTATTCAAGTCCCGAATCTCCATTCTAACCGTATCTCAGACAAGCGGCAGCTATTACACTGTTTTGGCCAATGGATTGATTAAGGAAAGAGACCCCGAACACCTCTATTCATGCTATGAACTGTGTATTGTTGTGAGGCAATTATCATTGTAAACCAAGACTTAAATATAGTTAACGACAGTGTAAAGCAGTGGCGAGATGAATGAAGATTGGTCCTGACTACGACAGAGCAATCGACTACATAGCTGAAATCTATCGCGAGACTGACAAGCCAAGCATGGATCGCTTTGCAAGGGATGCAGGCTATGAGAAGTACGATCCGACCATAGAAGATGACATTGCTCGAGTTTTCAAATTCGTACTGCACATACTAAAACCAAAGCGCATACTCGAAATAGGCACGAGCATCGGATTCTCTACGACGATTCTCGCGAAAGTGGCGAAGCTGTACGGAGGGAAAGTCACTAGTATTGATATCGACACAAAGGTGACGGAGAATGCCCGCAAGAATTTCGAGAGAGAAGGTGTTGCTGATGCGATTGAAATCGTGATAGGCAATGCTCAAGAAATAATATCTCAGTTTAAGGACGAGAGCTTCGATGTCGTGTTTCAAGATTCTGCAAAGGAACTGTATGCTCCCATGTTAGATGACTGCCTGCGCGTCCTGAAGAAAGGCGGAGTCCTTCTTGTTGATGACACACTTTTCCCTGTCCTCACACCCGAGGCAGAATGGGATGACGGAGATAGTGGTATCGACCGGTTCAATCACATTCTCCTCAAGCATGGCGTTGAGAGTACGCTTTTGCCTATTGGGGAAGGGTGCACCATTGCAGTCAAGAGAGAATAAAAAGAAAAGAAGAGGGATGTCATCACCATAATGACATCCACCTGCTAGCAATTATCACTATTTCTTAGCTCTTGGTTTGGGCTTAGGCGCTTGTTTATTCGAGGGACCACGCCGTCTGAGGACTACAACCACTATGATAATGAGCAGCAAGACTCCAAGGCCTATCAGTATCAAGGTCGTTGTATCAAAGCCAAACAGACCTGCCGCAGTGACAGTCACCATTACAGTGTTGGCTGCGGTGTTGCCTGACCCATCTGTTACCAACAGCGTGAAGTTGTACACGCCCGGCGCCAGGTCGGAAACACTGACATCTACATGGTTTCCAGTCCATGTGCCGGAGTCCGTCTGGTTACCGTCTACATACAGCTTCCAGGAGGCTGGATACAAGTCGGAGGCGTTCCATCTGACTGTCACTGTCCCAGAGGTCGTAAAGTCAGCGGGACCGACCAGTGTTGGTGCCGTGGTGTCCTGAACGGTCACAATGACAGTATCTTGAGATACTTCACCGAGTCCATCCGTCACGGTGAGTCTAACAGCGTACGTGCCAGGGTCTAGGCCATCCACACTATAGGTAACAGAGGAGCCATTCCAGGAACTAGCGGGCTCAGCCGTTCCATTGACATCTACCCAATAGGTGCCCGGACTGCGGCTACTCGGAGTCCACGTTATTGTATGCCCCGTAG
>CAYPUO010000452.1:0-3583 GCA_964413775.1 uncultured archaeon | reverse complement strand
TTGCATGTCCGTGGCTCATACAGAGATTCATCGATCCAGAGGCGGAGTTTACTTTTATCGTCTGGCCGGGCTCTGAGCTCAAGAGCGAAGACGGCACGCCATTTGACTTCCCGGACCGTGATATCGACTTTACTCATCATGATAACAAGTGCACATTTGAAGTACTCCTAGAGCATTTCAAGCTGGACGACCCTGTCCTGAAACAGATTGCAGACATTATCCATGGAGCAGATGTTCAGAAGGTCAAAGACTTGGTCCCTGAATCGCGAGGCGTTGAGTTGACACTGAGTGGCCTGTCATACCTTAGTACAAACGACCATGAGGCAATTGCCCTCGGTTTCAGGATTTTGGACTCCATATATGCTGGGCTCTTGCTGAAACAGATCCGTGAGGAGTACAAGCAGCAGACAACGGGGATGTCAAGAGAAGAAACGTTTCAATTTCTGTATTCCCAACTTCGGAGCAGGCTCCCAAGTTCAATTCAAGTAGCTCCAGTGAGATGAACGCGCAAAGTAGTCGCAAGTCAAAGGAGCTGTTGTTGCTCTGCGCTCTTGGAGCAATTGCAATCTTCAGTTCAACAATGGCCAAGAGCCCTATCCTAGTTCTTTTCGCTTCTAGTCTAGGCGCAACTGATGTTGAACAGGGGCTCATTGGTGCCGCATCACCAGCAACAGGGGTCTTGGTGAGTGCGCCAATCGGATACCTGATGGATCGAAAAGGAGCAAGGCCACTTCTTTGGGCGGCGGCCATACTATTCGCATTTGTCCCGTTTCTCTATTTCTTCGTGACCACAGGCATCCAACTAGCCCTCGTGCGGTTCATTCACGGCATGGCAACTGCCATCCTCGGGCCTGTGGCGCTTGCGGTAGTTGCGCAGAAGTATGGCGCCCAGAGAGGCGAGAAGATGGCTCTCTACTCATCATCCACGCGAGTTGGAAGAACCATAGCACCTCTTGTGGGTGGATTCCTTCTTACCGTACCATTGTTCAGCTCTCTGGGTCTCGATGTGTATCGCGGCGTATATCTCATGTGTGGTCTATTCGGAATGGGCGTTCTGGGGGCCACAGCAATACTTAGCCCCAACTTGGAAGCTCAGCCGCAGCAAGTTGCACCAGAACTGAGCCCTTCGGATCATGGTACGGTTAGAGATGTCCTCGTGCGTGACGTGCTACTGATATGCATGGCACAAGCTGCGACTTTCTTCCTATACGGAGCGTACGAATACTTCATGCCCCGTTACTGGACGGAATCCGTTGGTATGCCTGATTGGGGCACTGGAGTCCTCCTTGCGTTGTTGACTTTGAGTATTCTCGTCATAGCGCCTGTTGTTGGCAGAATTTCCGATACCCAGGGACGTCTGCCTTTCATAGTGGGTGGCCTTACCGCACTGTCAGTGCTAATTGTCCTCACAGTTCTGATAACGAGTCCACTTGTGCAGATTGTGCTTGTCATTCCAATAGGAATAATGATTGCATCAGTTGATTCCACTACCTCACCTCTTGTAACTGAGAGAGTAAACCCGGCAATGAAAGGGACTGCTCTGGGTCTGCTATCAACGATCATGGATGTTGGCCATTCAACCGGACCTCTAGTCATTGGTGTGTTTCTTGGACTTACCGGAGATAGCTTCTTCCTCGCATTTGCTGGTGCTTCAATAGCACTCCTTTGCGTGCCGCTATTTGTTCTCGCGGGCGCAAGGAAAAGGGATTAGCAGACTGCTATTGAGCCAGCAGGAAGTGATGACGACGAATAGTCGAAGTGAATCTGACATCCTGCAGACAATGCCAGGTTCACTAGAAGGGAGGATCAACATTTGCCTCCAGAAGGGGAAACAGAGCTCTGACAAGCGGCCGCATCGCAGCTGAACATATGGTATCAGGCTCATGCAGAGCGAGGACATCAAAGGTTTCGTAACCCATGAGTAGCCTTGTAAGAGCTCCTCTAGACATTCGAAGGTCATACTTGCCTGGGTCCCTTTCATCAGTATTCGTTATGTCTCTCAACTTGCCTCCCTCGAATGCAAGCGTATGGCCATCCTTGTAGTCGGTAATCTTCAGTTCACCATTGAAGTCATGGAACTCAGTATTCCTGAGACGATCTGCAAAGAGCGGTGCAATGACCCTAATGAATCGTGATATAGAAGGTATCTTGATATACCAAGCGTAGCGATGAATTACATCAACGGAGGACCTTACTCGGACACATTCCCTCACCTGTGCCTGATTGGGAGGAAGTACTCTCAACGGGAGACCTCCCCATTCCTTTGATTTTTCCAAGGCAAACCTCAGGACCGCATCAACGTCGTTATAGTTGTCTAGGTAGAGTTCCACTACATCAACCATATTCTCTCCATGACTCAGATAGAACACGCCGACTGTCTTTACATCATCCTTCACCAAGTAAAACGGGAAAGACTCCTACTCCTCGGAAGTAGGCCTGAACAGGAGATATGCAGAGTCCTTCGGATTCAGATCTCTCTGCCAGGTTTTCTGCGATGGTTCTGAGGAAAGGTGTGTGCTCCTATACCGTAGAAATTCCTCGAAACTCTTAATGTCGACCTCTTCAAACCTGATGGATCGCTTTTCACTTTCGGAAGGCTCGGGAACAAGGCCCGCTGCCACAGGGTAGCCGCCACCCAGTTTTGCAGCATACTCGTACCCGAAATTCTTGTAGAAATAGGGAATTCCCGCGATAGCCTGAAAAGCGGGTTGAATCTCAGCGCTCCGTTTCTCGAACGCCTCATTCAGGCGCCACATAAGACCCCGGTTGCGATATTGCTCCAACGTACCGACGGCCTCCATCTCGACGGTGAGAAACGTAATGCCTGCAAGTTTCCATGCATTTCGTAACAGGATGGCACAGGATATTATCTCTGCTGAGTTTGGCCTACTGACGATGAAGCTATCTTTCCATGAGAACCGGGGGTGGTGTTCAAGCATTGCCCCAAGCATATCAACGACTGCGGAACCATGGACAGTCCTCCAGTGGTCCAGAAGACCAGGGATGTCCTCAGCAGTTGCATTTCTCATGACGAGGCCATTACCGATTTCCTGAGGCTTCATGGCCCCCTCCAATAAACGCTTGCTTCTTATAGATTGTTGACTCTGCCAGCTGAAGAAATACGACGCTTGTGTAAATCTCTCAAAATGAGACTCTGAAATCCTCAATGGACCATCGTGGCTGTATGTTGTAGCTAGGGACAGTCACAATGCCTTATACTACAATGCTTCATACTATAATGTGAAGGTGACAGAAGACGCTTAGCATATACAGCACTGCCCTAACTTTTGGAGCTGGTCTGCTAGAAGTCTCATTCGTGTTCCTCTTGACACTTGGATTCATTAGAACGATGTCAAAACCTGAAACTTATAGCAGCCGCCAACAACTGTATGAAAGCGAAAAGCACGAGAAGAAATAGTCTGTCACCTTCAAAGGGGGGCTCTAGAGATGCAAATCAGCAGAGCCGCCACATGCCTATCGTACTTTGTCCGGCATTGGAAGAAGATGACCAAGCTCGTCAATGTTCTCAGTAACGAGAATGCTGTCTTGTGCTTTCGCAGCCTCCTCATGAGCACACCATACC
>CAYPUO010000451.1:0-3585 GCA_964413775.1 uncultured archaeon | reverse complement strand
GCTATCTGCAGAATCCTCTGTGACCCTCACATTCTTTCTTGCGACAGGCTATTACTTTGCCAGCACCTTCCTCACAGTTCTGTATTCGCAGCCGACACTTGCAGCAACGATTGGCGTGACTATCAAGCTGCTCATCTTTCCCTTCGTAGCAATAGTGACGGAGGTCCACCACATGCTCAAACACATAGGTAGCCCACCACCGCGGACTCCAGTATCAGGGCTAATTAGGGACGCGGTACTCTCCAGTGGAGGCTCCCCTACATAGCCTTGCTTTGAGAGAGCTCATATCAGTTACTTCGTGCCCAGCAGCATCCCCGCAGTTCCTAACATGAAAGGCAATTTCAGCGCCTTTGGAATGAACTCTGATTCGCATGTTGCAATAAAGGAGACCTCTTCAACTCCCCAACTCCGAATGGCGGCAAGCAACTGGTCGATATCACCATATACACGCTTCCAAAGAAAGAGATTCTGGAATACAGACTTGCCTCCTTTCCGGACCACTCTCAAAGCTTCGCGAATGAGTTCCTTCTTGTCACTTACGGAGCTGACCTCATGAAAGACCATGTTGCCTATAGCTAAGTCGAAGGATTCGGGTTCGAATGGGAATTCGGAAGCGCTAGCTTTTCGAAATGTCACGCATGGGCCAACAGACTTGAGTTTCGCATTCATCTCGCAGACCGCCTTCGTGAACCGCCAATTGCCACCCCAATAGTCAATGCCAACCACTTCAGCAGCAGGATATTCCTTAGCAAGCGCTATGGTCAAGGCACCGTTTCCGCATCCAATATCTATCATTCTCACTGTACCATCCCACTCCAGACTCGTAAGCACTAGCCCCTGTACTTTTCGCTGTACGTCACCACCCTTTGACCAAAACACATAGCGTGCATACACAAAGTATAGAAAAAGCATAGCGAAAATGAAGAACGGTACGACCAATGGAATGAATACGAAGGAGAGAATCCCAAGGAGAAGACTCGGAATTCCGGAAATGAATAACAATCTTGCAGAAACCCAATTCCCATGATTCGGTTTCAGCTCTTTATCAGTACTCACTATCATTTCACCTGGCCACAAGCCGTATTGATGCTTATTGGCAAATAATACCAAAACAGCTCCAGTGAGAGTTATATCTTCCGTGATGCCCAGGGTAAACCTGCAACAAAAGTTATAGGTAGAATCCAAGGGTAGAGGTAGGATTCTCATGGTTGACAGAAGTGAAGCGAAAAGGGCGGCTGCGCTGTCGATCCTCGCGGCTCTGCTCTTGACCACAATTAAGCTAGTGGCCGGTTTGGTTAGCAATTCTCTTGGGCTCATTTCAGAGGGCCTGCATAGCGGACTTGACCTACTAGCCGCAGGCATCACTTTTATCGCAGTGAAGAAGGCATCAGAAGGACCGGATCAAGAGCACCCTTACGGTCACGGAAAGATCGAAAACTTCTCAGCGCTCGCCGAAACAGTCATTCTCTGGGTGACAGCGATATGGATCATTTTTGAAGCTTGGAGAAGAATAGCAGAACAAGAATGGGCGCAGCCAACTCTCATCGGAATCGCTATCATGTTGACTAGTATACTTGTTGACTACGAGCGGAGTAGGATGTTATACAGGGCTGCTAACAAGTTCAACAGCCAAGCTCTTGAAGCTGATGCGCTCCATTTCTCAACAGATATGCTCAGTTCCACGGTTGTCCTCGTCGGACTCGCACTTGTTTGGCTCGGTTATCCCATC
This sequence comes from uncultured archaeon, assembly GCA_964413775.1. Taxonomy (GTDB): domain Archaea; phylum Asgardarchaeota; class Thorarchaeia; order Thorarchaeales; family Thorarchaeaceae; genus MP5-2226. Next base: position 1,856 of record CAYPUO010000451.1, on the reverse strand, counting down.
GGCGACCCGCTTGGTGCACTAGGTGTTTCAGTGGTAATCCTTGTCATATCGTTCAGGCTAGCCAAACGCTCCTATGACCACTTGGTGGACAGGGTTCCAAGTGGTGTTGAACAAAGGGTCCTTGAGATCTGTAGCTCAATCCCCGGAGTCATTAACTGCCACAAGGTTCGGGCAAGGTCGTCGGGGCCAGATCTGTTTGTTGATGTAATCCTCGATGTTGACAAAGATATCAGCGTCAGTGATGCTCATACAATAGCCAATGTAGCTGAAAAGAGGATGGAGAGGCTGGGCCCACATGTTGACTGCACCATCCATATTGAGCCGTCAGACCATTCCACGGCCTCAAGTTCCGTAGAGATTAATTCAAGTCTCGAGTCTCTGGCACGTGCAAATCCCCAGATTCATAGTCTCCATAATCTCAGGGTCCTACATATGCAAGACGGAGTCCATTTGAGCGCCGACTTGGAAATGGATCCTGACATGCTTCTCAGAGATGCTCACGGAGTTGCAGATGAGTTCGAGCAGGCTGTGAGAGACACCATTCCTGGGGTGTTGCGTATGACATTCCACTTGGAATCCACGGAGTCTTCAGCTGACGCCACAGACATTACACAAAACAAGGAGCAGCTAATTCGAGAAATACAGGCATGTGTGAAAGAATTCTATTCAGACTGCGAGATTAGAGATCTACACATTTCGGAGGAGGGTGTCGATATGTTAATCTCGTTAACCTGTGCTATTGATGGATCGACAACCTTGCGTAATGGTCATACGCTTTCAGAGGAGATTGAGTTTGCCATAAAGAAGATATCTCCGGGCGCGACGATTGTTATTCATATGGAGCCCGCAGAGTAAGGTCAAATACCCCCTGTTCAATATCTATTTCTCGTTTTTCTAACCATGCGATTGGTTGCGAAATTCCAAGTTAGCTGAGGAGATGTGCCAAGCTCAAGGAAGTAGAAGAGAAAGAGTCATGGTAAGAAGGGAAGGGGCATAGACCGTATTCCCTACGCCCCATTTTGATTCCATTCCATAATGGAGGAGAGAGAGGTGGTATGTATATGCGGTGGAGATAGTTGCGTCGGCTGAGAAATCGTTGAGATTGAGGGGAGATTCGCTTTTCTGTGTCATTGAGGAGGTTATTGTAGACGTTCGTGCCGACGCACGATATTAGTTCATCATATTTCCTAATATACTATTCTCGTATTGAGTCAAAGCCTTCGAGATTGCCGCCATATGAGTTTGAGCTGTGCCCTACGACTCTGCTGATGCCACACGATTTTCTGCGGAGTCCACTGAAATAGGTCTTTTTATTAACTCGGAGCGGACAAGTCGACGCATGAAGCGTGGCGAGTTCGTGAGCTTTCTTCTCATCCTATTCTTGATTGCCCCAGCTGCCATTGCGAGTATCTCCCCGGCTACACCTTCGGGAGATATATCGCGCTCAACAACGTCAAGCCAGAGTAATGAAGTCGACCGAATCTGGATCATTAGATTTGTCTTACTCAACTACCGCCCCTCGCAGGTGAACACTACAGCTCTTGTAAGCTCCCTACCCACTGAACGGATCCACAATGCAGACCCGATTACGATCAACTATCACCTCAACTACATCGTTGAATTTGCATCAGAGTTATATGTGGAGCAGGTTCGTCAATTCATATTGGGCAATTCCATAAACGGATCTGGCACGGGCACCAGACTTGACGAGTCCGCCCTCAGTTACCAGAAAGGACACCTCAATGAACCCCAGGAGATATTCTATCCTCGCGATGGACGTTCAATTGATGGACAAGCCCTTTAGAACTGGTTTGCACAGAATCCCTATGGTCAACCTCCTAGGCTTGGGTACATGT
>CAYPUO010000450.1:0-3585 GCA_964413775.1 uncultured archaeon | reverse complement strand
CTTCTCAACCTCGTAAGGTACAGTTCGATTAGCCTCCAGTTTCCGATAACTCTGTAAACGTCATCGAAAAAGTATGGAACAATCGTGCGGCCCTCATTGAGGGCACGATACACTTGATTCGGAGTGGTCAGTCGTACAGTGTCGTCATCTGCGCCCTTCTTCCTGTAGACAAACCCCTTCCTTACAACGCGTCGCCAGGCATCTGCAACATCGCTCTTTGTGATTGCAATAAGAAAGTCAATGACCCCACTGGGAACATCATAGAATTCCATCTGGGGACCCTGACCGTAGTTAGTGAAGTGATAGAACCGCAGAGGTGCAACAAGAATGCCCTCTGGCATGGCCTTGACCTCCTTCTTTTGAATGATTTCTTGTATAGCATCATACACAGCATTAATCCCCGCAATCATGGGGTATCCTCTCTGAGCAATTCCATGTTCTTTCTTGGATGCGCCACTTTGAATCATCTTCACGTTCCGCTCGGCATAGGCGCGTTGAATTGTCCAGTTATGTGTATGAATTAAGAGCGGAATCCCGACCTTCTCAACAGACAGGAGCATGAATTGGGCGGCAATCAGGCAATTGGCGCAGAATCGCTCTCCGCGGTTTCCGGAAGGGAAATAGTTGACAAGCTTGTTTGAACCAAGTAAGGGAATGCTTGTCTTGTTCACCGGAATGCCGTCCCGACGGCCGCACGCAACGCAGTTCCCTGTTCCCGATACCGGTTTCAGATTGGCGATATACTCCTTGAGAGTCGCGGAGTAACGCTCATCACCATTCTTTACAGCAGGATTCACAAGCTCGGCATTCGGAAAGAACATCCCATGGATAGTCCCTTTCCAGTCCTTGTGAGAGTAGAGCTTGATAATGAAGTCCGCCTGAGACTTAACGTCTCCCATTGTGATGTCCTCAGGTTGGGAACGCTTTGCCAACACCGACAGCGCGGCAATCCCCGCGTCAACAAATGGGTTTCCAGTCAGTGTGAACAATGCAGTTGCCGCAGTGTCTTGCTTGGCCATAGTCATTGTTATCTCTCCCCTACTCTATGCTCCTGCACGTTGTAGCATTCCAAATCCCATTGAGTTCTTCTCGCCCAGTCCACAATCGTATGCGAACTTGATGAGCTCAGGGTCACCTCTCATTGTTATGTTCATTAGGTGCGCTCGGTGGAATGTGTCAAGGATCTGAATCCTCTGCTGCTTGTCATATGATATCTGGACTTCTTCGATGGTGCCCTGAGGTGAGTGTTCGTAGAATGCCTCGTATTTCCTACAGAGGTTCTCAAGTAGCTTCGAAACAAAGCCAGGGTCCTCAGGGCTTAAATCCCAGGTCTTTGTTTTTCCATTGGTCTGAATGGTTGTCCGCACAATGACTGGTGATATGGTTCGGAAAGTTTCAGTTTCACGTGGCACAAAGGGGCTCAGACTGGCTATCCCTGCGATGGCAAAACCCAGTCCAGCAATCTTGACTGCATCTACAGTTGCGAATGCCCCTGCAAGATCTCTCACAATGGAGGAACTTGGACTACTCACCCAGAGATACGTGTCGTCACAGAGAATGGCGAGACCATCTTTGAGTGCTCTCCTCCTTGGAATCTCAAGTCTTGAGAATGTGAAGAACTTGTAGTCTTTAGAGTCGTGGAAATCCTTGTACTTCTCATCAACATCAATAAGCATGTTGTACAGCATCGAGCTCATGGAGTGCTGATAGTCATAGCGGATGACTGGTATCTCTGTGGTACCCCTCCAGGGGACTAGTGTGACTCTGAATCTCAAATCAAAACCCAGCATTCATGCCGATTTCTTTCTATTATGACCCCGCGTGTCATATAAATCATCACAGCGACAGAGAGCCCCGTTTGGTTGCTTGTCGAGGGCATGGGATCCAGAAGGGTCTGAAATGGATAGTTCGTGGACTTCTAGGGCATCTCTGGAGAATGCTGGGAAACGGTCCAGTTCTCAACGAGTGCGAAACGTTCCTGATGGGCTAATTGCCTAGTCGGGAATCGATGCAGAGCTGGAATCCGATATGCGCTCATTCTGTGTTTCCGATGTTATTTGCCAGTGCAGGAGAGAGGTAAAGGTTGGTGAAAGGTCTGGCTTGACGGCTCATGGAAGCTTCATACATTATGCTCGCCATGTCTGTTGATGCCGCCTTTCAGACAATCCACGATAATCTCCGTTAGAACTCCTACCTGCTCGTATCAGTCAATCTGACATGATTGAGTTCTTCATATTCGATAGCATTCTTGGCATCAGCACCGTGACCGACTTTCAGCATCCTCCCAATGTCCCTTGCAAGTACATGATGAATTTGAGTTCCGCGAATCTGTTCTGCCCCCTGCCTCAGCAGATCACATCGCTGCTGGCCTAACAGTGATCTGCGCGATGGTCCTACACATTTCATGTTGCTTTCCACATGCATGGGTGTGCGTCAATTTTGGAAGGCATTTCCATCATGGTCACATGACGAAAAAGGAATAAGGAAGAGGAATGCTCATTTGCATCACGACACAAAGGCTGCACCTAAGCGAGATATTGTTGTGTCACGGAGGATATCTATCAAGGTGACTGGCGAAGGAACGAAGAAAGTGGCAGCAGATGAACTATACCTCATCAAGGCAACCATCGATTGGCAACCTGGCCCTGGCAGCAGGCGCCCATATAGAGTCTTGGCAATACCTCCACGACTGTCCCTCTATGACTTGGCCGATGCCATTGTCAGTGCTTTTGGCTTCGATTTTGACCACGTCTTTGGCTTCTACAATAACCTTCGGAATTGGACCAAGTCAACCGAGTGTTATGATCTGTTTGTGGACGACGATGATGGTCTTGAGAGCTGGAATGAAGAATGTAAGAGTGTAAGGCGGACCAGGGTCCAGCATGTTTTTCGTGAGTTGAAAGAGAGGTTCCTCTTCGTTTTCGACTTCGGTGATGAATGGCAATTCATTCTCCGTTTCGAGGGGACAGCTTGTCGCGAGAGGAACAAGAAGTATCCCCTTGTTCTCAAGTCCGTTGGCAATCCACCCGAGCAATATCCAATGGTCGATGACACCATTGACGATGACATCGATGAATATGTCTTCGACGACGAGGATGATGATACAAGTGACATTGATCGCGCGCAGTAGTTGAGTTTGAGAAGTAGGCACCCCTTGGATCCGCTTGCTTCTCCTCTGCCTATCTGATTCCAGCAAACAACGCTCACCTGTACTATTCATTGTGTCCTCTACTTCGACCCGAACTCCAGTCTGGATCAAGTCAGGCCAACTATATGGACCACCTGACTACGCCAATCTACAATTTCATTCCTGGTCTCATTTGGACCCCCGCTATTCATGCTGTTACGAACATCCCTTTTGTTGCTTCGATCCTACTCCCAGTCTGATTCAAACTTCAACATCTACCTGTGCCGCCACCTGAACTATTCGCATTTCACCCTACTTGTGGTCTGATTCAAACCTGACTATAAGCAAAAAACAAATAGTCCCGTTCATTGTTTCAACCCTACTTGTAGTCTGATTCAAACTTTTCTCGACCTCCTTGTCCAGTCTCTTCAGGACAGGTTTCAACCCTACTTGTAGTC
>CAYPUO010000449.1:0-3601 GCA_964413775.1 uncultured archaeon | reverse complement strand
ATACAGGGGAGAACACCTCGCTTGCTGCAGCAGCAAATGTCCTGTCAGGCGATACCGGAGGACCGCTGGTGACGCTTTCAACAGCACCCCCTGACGTCTTGTTGCTGGCTGGACCTACCACCATGGGTACTGCCAGCAGAATCAAGGTCAGTCCCAGTAAGAGCGCGCAGTACCCATTCAACCTGGAAGACACTATAGTATCACCTCTAGTATGACGGCATAGTAGAACAAAAGCACCCCCAATTCTTCGGGGCTGTCCTCCTTCCAGCCATGAGCAGGCATGCACCACGTGCACTTGACCTTTTTCGTGATCCCTTTCCTCATGATTCTCACCTTTGAGGAATCCACGGAGTAGGCGATATCACAACAGGGACAACATGGCCTAGAATCAGATGTACTCATCCTAGCATCCCATCTTATCTGCGAGATTCACTCTGTAACTAGCAGCCTGTACCTGTTCCATATTGGTTTCCACCTAGCTGTGGATCCTCATGTAACCTCAATAGTATCCATAGATGACTAGACTAGAAAGACTTGTCACAAGACGGGGAATGACATCATATGGCAAGTTGTGGAGAAATGGAAGATGATAGTCGAATATATGATGAAATCGACTAGTATAGTATCGATTATTCTACTGGATGGGCTATCAGGACCAACATTGAATGAGGATTTAGCTGAGATGTGCAACGACTCCTATTCTAGTCGCAGATTTCATGATGCGACTTAAAGCATCAGGAGATGGACACAGCCTATCACTGTTCTTTGTTCCTACAGTCAAGAGCTGAGGCCGTCAGCGTCGCCCATTTGCTGATATCATCTGCATTTCCTTGTTGAAGACGTCCTGATTACAATAGTTCATTTTGATAGTTTTAATGTATGAAGTTGGTGCGATGCAATCACAGGATCCACCTCAAGGACTTGCACTTTAAGCATTTTATCTCCAACTTGGAATCGTGGTAGAATCTCAAGTCCTTCTGTCACTTGACCAAACACTGTGTGTACGCCGTCAAGGTGCTTTGTGTTTTCCCGGCTCATGCTGATAAAAAACTGGCTTCCAGCTGTATCCCTCCCGGCATGCGCCATCGATAGAGCTCCAACATCATGCCTCTGCCTGTGGCCATGCGTTTCGCAGCGTATCGCATACCCAGGTCCTCCAGAGCCGGTTCCGGTCGGATCACCACCTTGGATAACAAAGTTGGGAATGACTCGGTGAAAGGTCAGACCATCGTAATAGCCTTGCTGAGCAAGTGTTACGAAGTTCTTGACCGTATTGATTGCATCATCATTGAAGAGCTCAATCATGAGAACTCCACGGGTGGTTTCCATCTTGATTCTCGTCGTCATTATAATTACCAACACCTAGAGGGTGAGAATGGTCCTCACTTAGAGCTTACGGAAATCGGCAGAGATGGATGCGCCTATCTGCTTATTAGCAGAAGACTCTGCACCAACTTGTCCTCATGATATCTCTTAAGGAATATACCGAAGGCAGGACTTCATTCCTGACAGCAGATGTGAAGAAATACACAGGCGAAAAGAAGCAGCCAACTACAGACATGCCAGTATTCTATAATCCAAGGATGAGAGTGAATCGGGACATGTCTGTGATTCTCTTAACGTCATACATGAAACGAAACCAAGTCGAATTGATATGTGAGCCCTTAGCAGGATCTGGAGTGAGAACCCTCCGGTACCTCAATGAAACTCCTGGCGATTTCAAGGCCATTCTATGCGACGCTAATCCTCTTGCAATAGAAACCGCAACGAGAAACCTTGAACGCTATCATTTGCTCGAGAGAGCGATAACAATCAGAGGCGATGCCAAGAGCCTGATAATAACTGAATCGAGAAACAAACGCTTTGACTTTGTAGATATAGACCCATTCGGAAGTCCAGTACAATACCTCAATGCCGCCATGCAGTCATTGAACCCTAAGGGAGGCCTGCTTGGGGCCACGGCTACTGATATGCCAGCGCTCTGTGGAATCTATCCTCGAGTATCTCTAAGGAAATATGGAGGAGTATCTACGAGAGCTCCATTTACGCACGAGATTGCAGTACGACTGCTTCTGGGGAGGATATATGATATTGCCGCAATGAATGATTGCGCAACCACACCTCTTGCAGTCCTGAGTACAGACCACTATATTCGTGTCTGGACCCGTATCAAGGGTAACAAGACACTCGCAAACAGACAGGCTGACTCTATGGGCTTTATCAGACTCTGCCCCAAATGTTATGGTGTCCATGTTGGCACCATAAGGGAATCAATGGACAGCGATTTCGAGCATCAGCGAGAGAGGTGTACAGGTACTGTGAGTACTGCAGGACCGCTCTGGATTGGAAACCTGTTTGACCGGGAAACCCTCAGTACCGCTATGAGAATATATGAAAAGGATACGGCGGCATATGACAAACGCACAGGTACTCTCCTGAATCAGATGTCTATGGAACAGGACATGGTCAAGTTCCCGTACCTTGACATCCATTCGCTCTGTGATATGCACGATCTCCCATCGCCAAAGAGAGATGATGTGATTAGATTGATTCATGAGAAGGGCTACCAAGCAGTAAGGACACATTTCAAGGCCACAGCAATCAGGACAAATGCGCCTGCCAGAGAAGTCATTATGGTGATAAAGCATCTAGTAGGAGTAGAAGAGAGTGGGAAGACCTAAGGGAAACCCAAAGAAGGAACACTATTACAAGGCTGCGAAGAAACAGGGATACCGAGCTAGGTCCGCATTCAAACTGAAGCAGATCTCGAGAAGGTTTCATCTTCTAAAGGGTGTACATGTTGTTGTTGAATTGTGTAGCAGCCCAGGAGGATGGACACAGGTCCTCCATGAACTCGACCCGAATCTAGAGATTATCGCTGTTGACCTGCAGCCCATGGCACCTGTCGAGAATGTCAAGTTTGTCCAAGGAGACATCACAAAAGAGGAGATACTTGCAGAAGTCGAACGCCTATCGCGTGGTGCAGCTGACCTTGTAATATCTGACTGCTCACCAAAAGTCTCAGGTCAATGGGAACTTGATGTTGCCAGGCAGTTGGCTCTTGCAGAAGCTACCCTCAACATTGGCTTCAGGCTTCTTGGACCTGAAGGTAAGGTATTGGCTAAGGTGTTTCAGGGACCAGGTTTTGAGAAGTTTATTGTACAAACTAAGGAGCGGTTTTCAAGCGTGAAGCTGGTTAAACCTGATGCCTCACGTAGAACTAGCGCTGAAATCTACCTGTTAGCAGTAGGTCCTCGCCGTGCTAGTAGTGCGTAGATGTGATGACTACTGGGCTTCTGATGTGATCATCCAATCGTCAAGATCTCTACAGACAACTGGTGAGTCAGGTTGGCGGATTCCACATCTGCCAATCCTAAGACAATGGAAACAGGGACAACCATTGAGGTCTCTTACTGTCCCCGGCTCTGCCTCGTCTCCCATTGCTGCCCGTAGGAAATATCGGGTTTCTCCCGCATCGGATTTTTCCATGACTTGTTTCTCCGTGACTAATTGTCCAATTGTCGTTGTAGCAGTCGCTAAGTCAATCCCAAGGTGAGTGGCAACTTCATCAATGAGTAGTCCCTGAGCTCCTGCTGAGCAT
>CAYPUO010000448.1:0-3604 GCA_964413775.1 uncultured archaeon | reverse complement strand
TGAAACTCACGGGTATTGAGACCATTCCGATGGCGTATCTCATGATTGCCCCAGGAAAGACGGCTTCATGGGTTGGAGACGCAAAAGTGTTTCCTCGAGAAAAACCTAAGATACCACTGATGTATGCCATGGCGGCAGAGCTCCTTGGTTTCAAGCTTGTGTATCTGGAAGCAGGCAGCGGTGCGGAGGGCGGTGGTGTTCCTAGTCCGATGATTTCGACGGTTGCCCAATATGTGACAATTCCCGTTATCGCAGGAGGAGGCTTTAACACTCGCGAAGATGTTGTCAGAGGTGTTGAGGCTGGCGCATCCATTGTTGTGCAGGGCACCTATGTGGAGGAGAATGCGCTGAAGGACAAAGGTGCAGGTCTCAGAAGAATAATTGAGGGTCTCAAGACTGCAGGTGCCAAGCGAGTCTAGGACAATCCAAGCATGTTTAAATACTAGTCACCCCCAAAAAGACCAATGACCTCCTAGGGAGGAAAGCTACCGTGTCCTCAAAGACCGAAATCCTAACTCGACTGCTTGAAGATCTTAGCAGGGCTTCTCAAGGTAATATTCAGGCGAGCCTGATTATCTCCCGGTCACAAGGACTTACAATATGCTCCCACTATCCTGAAACTACATCGCCCGATGCAATCCCAGACGAAGATGTAATTGCCGGACGAGCAACTCAAATTCAGATGGCAACAGCAAAAGTCTTCAAGGAGCTAAAGAGAGGGCCTCTTGTCCGCATGCTCATTGAGGGCGACAACGGGTATGTGATTATTGGCGGTGCTGGCGAGGATGCGATTCTTGCAGTGCTGACATCAAGGCGCGTTAATCTAGGATATCTTTTCTTTATGCTCAGCAAGATTGCCAGACAGATTGCACAGACCCTTGTGTAGATGTGTGCTGTTCGCGTCAGGTCCTTCCGTCACTTTTATGAGGTAACACACGAGCGAAGTCGACATAGATGAAGGTGAATACAGTGCCAGATGAAACACTGACGGATGCCTCAGATGCTGACGAACCTGAAGACACTTGGGCGAAGTGGAAAAAGGCAGGTGTTGTTGCTCGTGAGGCCTTGGCAATAGCGAGACCTATGGTAGCGCCTGGAACAAAGATCATAGATATTGTTAATGCTACCGAAACTTACATTCGTGAGAATGCCACCGGCATCGCATTTCCTTGTAATATCGCGCTCAACAATATCGCGGCCCACTACACGTCGCCTTTGAATGACGAAACGGTCATTGAGGAGGGTGATTTGGTCACTGTCGATGTCGGGGCACATGTGGATGGCTGTATATCAGACTCTGCTTTTACGGTTGCATTGAACAGTAATCATGAGGACTTGGTGAAAGCATCCAAAGAGGCAACTACTCTGGCAATCAAAATGATGCGCCCGGGAGCCCGACTGAACACCATTGGTGCCCTCATCGAAAGCACAATAGAAGACGCCGGTTTCAAGCCTGTCAAGCAGCTATCAGGCCACCAAATGAAGGAATATGAGCTTCACTCTGAAAAGCAAGTTCCCTGTGTTTCTGGGAAGTCTGAGGTCTTTATTGAGGAGGGTGAGGTCTATGCTGTTGAAACTTTCGCCTCGACAGGGTCAGGGAATGTTGCAGATCTGCCAAACCCAGTGATTTATCAGATGCTCCCCATTCGCGTCCCTGTGCGTTTCAAGGGCACAAAGCAGTTCCTAGGGATTGTCCGAAAGGAGTACGGAGAGTTTCCATTCGCGGAACGATGGGTTGCCGAAAAGATGAGCAATGTAAGCATGAAGATGGCCATAAGAGAACTCTCTCAACATGGAGCATTAATTTCTCATAACGTTCTTGCAGAAGAAAAAGGCAAGCTGGTTTCTCAGCACGAGCATACAGTCCTTATCACAGAAAAGGGGCGAATCCAGACTACATAATTTAGATGCGCATTGACAGATATTCAGAATGGCGATTCGTCATATGTCTATGCATCCCTCGCTTTTCCCACAATCATTAAAAGCATAAAATGACTTTAAGTAGTAGCGGGCCCGGGAGTCTGTCTTTTACATCATCGATTCGTCTGCGACTTCAGACAGCCTATGATGGCTCTCAGTAATTGGAGGACTATTAGGTGGACCAGATGGGTGGCACCGGACCGAAGAAGAGCAGCACGGTAACTGCGGAACTTGTTGAAGGTTGTCCAGAGTGCGGTTCTGAGTCCCTTGTGGAGGATGCTGCACGGGGGGAACGGGTGTGTGCAGAGTGCGGGTTAGTCATATCAGACCATAGGATTGATACCGGAGCCGAGTGGCGGGCGTTCAGTGCTGAAGAATCGGATGCACGGAGCAGAGTAGGTGCTCCAATGCGATATACTGTTCACGATAAGGGTCTCTCAACAATAATTGACTGGAGGGATAGAGACACCTCTGGAAGGAAACTTACACCCATTCGCAGGTCTGAGATTTACAGGCTGCGCAAGTGGCAGATACGGTCTCGTGTTCATAGTTCACTCGATCGGAATCTTGCACAAGCGATGTCAGAGCTTGAGAGACTATCATCTCAACTAGGCATTCCTAAACCAATCCGGGAGTTATCAGCGCTCCTTTACAGAAAGGCAATCATAAAGAAACTGGTGAGAGGTCGTTCCATCGAAGCAATGGTAGCTGCAACCCTCTATGCTGCATGCAGGATTCGACAGAAACCGAGACCCTTGGATGAGGTCGCTGATGCGTCTCGCGTAGACAAGAAGAAGCTGGGTCAATGCTACCGTTTGCTATTAAGGAAACTGACGGTACAAATTCCATTATCCAATCCAATTGACTATATTTCTCGCTTTGCAACCGAACTCAGGCTATCTAGTCCTGTCCAGCTGAGAACAGTCGAAATCCTCCAGAGAAGTCGCGATATAGGGCTCACCATAGGACGTGACCCGCTGGGTCTGGCGGCTGCTGCAATCTATGTTGCATCAATCATGCTGGATGAGCGGCGGACCCAAAGGGAAATCGCTGAAGTGGCACGCGTCACAGAGGTGACCGTGCGAAATAGGTACAAGGAGATAGTCAAGAAACTAAACATTAATGCCCTTACGCTTTCGTGACCTTCACTCTGGGCATTCCGTGCGCCTCATGTACAACTATGAGAGATTACTCTTTTCATCAATCTATCTTCTTGACGCGAAGAACGACCAGTCAACAACAATCTGGTCTTCTGGAAAACCCATCTTTGCTAGGACATCTGCTATCACCCCGCGATGGTCTCCTTGCAGCTCAACATGTCCGTGTTTAGCCGCGCCACCACAGGCTAGCTTGGATTTCAGCTTCGAGGCCAGGTCTCCTAAATCGATGCTCTTGTCAAAACCCTCAACGATTGTATAGAGACGGCCCCATTTTCTGCGTTCAATGTTTACTGTAATACGGGCCTCTTCCTGTGCAATAGTTTCACAGACGCACAGGTCCATAGGAAGGCCACAATTTGGGCAAATTCCGCCTTCATCAGACACTCAGTTACTTACTCCTGATATTTAATTTAGCAGTGTGCTTGGTACTCATAGGCGACTCTAGCCCATATAAGTGATTTCTATTGGTCGGCCCTGTGTAGAAAGTCGGTGAGTGCTCATTCATGATGGGCTCTATGGTCATG
>CAYPUO010000447.1:0-3608 GCA_964413775.1 uncultured archaeon | reverse complement strand
CGGTCCAGGCAATCTTTCGTTTTACTGGAAGGTGTCTTCAGAATATGACTATGATTTTCTGAAGTTCTATATAGATGATGCGGAACAACACGCCATATCAGGCAGCACATCCTGGGCACAGAAAACATATTCAATAAGCTCGGGTACACACACATTGAAATGGCAGTATTCTAAAGATTTCTCTCAAAGCACTGGATCAGATTGCGGATGGGTCGACAAGGTCGAATATGAGAGTAATGAAACTGAAGGATATCCAGATATTGCGGTTGATCCGACCAGCTTCACTGTGACGCTATCCACGAATACTACCCAGAGTTATACGCTGACGATCGAAAACCAAGGAACTGTAACCCTTACATATAACATAAGCGATGCTAATGCTACAGTTTCTGTTAGTTCACAGGATAAAACTTCAAAACGTTCGATAGCTATAATAAGAACATCTGAGAATGAAAACAACAATAATAACGAAGGGGCACCAACAGTTTCTGATGTCACAGTATCCGATGTTCTGAAACAATCAGGCACAACCCAAGTTCTTGCATGGGTCTTATATACTGACTATGACTGGGAATACAACAATACGTTGAGTGCTATTTCACAGTATTATACCGATTATGCAGTAACCGAGAGCACAACAAACGATTCAAGTGTTCTTAGTTCGCAGCTAGCAGGTAAGGATGTCTTCCTAGTGCCTGAGCCTGAAACGGCCAGTAGCACGACTTTGGCTTCAATGGGATCAAACTTCTCGACTGTTCTATTGGATTTCGTCAATAATGGTGGAACAGTTATCGTCTGTTGCGAATGGAGTGGTTATGAGGGATTCCTTCTTAATGCTGGTTTGATGAATGCGACATTTGCTAACGGATATTGGACAGGAAATTTCACCGTTGCTGATTCAACCCATCCGATCACAGATGGTCTTGGATCAACGGTAGCTTCAGCTGATGCGGTTGCATCCTATAGCATCACAGATCCGGAAATACAGAATCTAATCGTGGATGCTTCTGGATATCCAGTGGTTGCTGTTCGAGATCTGGGAAGCGGGCACGTGGTTCTCATCGGTTATGACTACTTTGAATACAATGACGATGCGGCAAGGATAATTTCAAACGCAGTTCAATTCGAAAATGTCTCTACGGATTGCACATGGCTCGCAGAAACTCCAACATCTGGCTCAGTAGCATCGGGCAGTCATGACAACATAACAGTGAGCATAAACACGACAGGTCTTAATACAGGAAGTTATAGTGCGAACATCACCATAATTAGCAACGATCCTGATGAGAACACAATCGTTGTGCCGGTGACTCTGACGGTTGAATCGCCTAGTGCAGACCCAGATATTTGGGTTGATCCAACCAGCTTCAATGTGACGCTATCCACGAATACTACCCAGAGTTATACGCTGATGATCGGAAACAATGGAAGTGCGACTCTTACCTATAACCTAAGCGATGCTAATGCTACAATGAGTTCGTTCGCACAAGAGCTAATGGTTAGGATTCGTGGGTTGACAGCAGCAGAAGCAGACCTATCAGTTGGTTCAAAACCAAGCTATCGTGCCAGTAGTCAACTCCAAACTATCATTGAGAGCACGCCGATAGAGGCACCTGGAACTGAGGCGTGCGGTAATGAGATGCAGGACAAGTCACCATCACAAATGGTGGTGCCACAAAGTGTTGGAGAGGTAATAACATCGTTCGCCGCCCCTGGAACTGGGCCATTAGGTCTGGCCTGGGATGGTGAATACCTGTGGAATGCTGATTGGGAAACTAACAGGATTTACAAGCTTTCCCCCTCAACTGGCTCCGTAGTCCAATCCTTCTCCTCGCCAGGGACTAGACCCTTTGGTCTGACCCATGATGGTACATACCTTTGGGTGGCAGGCCGAGATGCTTACATGATTTACCAGCTAGACCCGGCAACCGGCTCAGTAATTAGGAGCATCCCCTCGCCAGGGACAAACCCAGAGGGCTTGACCTGGGATGGGGAATATCTCTGGGTTGCAGAGTATTATGACAACAAAATCTATAAGCTCGACCCTTCAGATGGCTCAATAGTACAATCATTTGATTGGATAGGAACATACACTTCTGGGCTGACCTGGGACGGGACATACCTGTGGCATTGCGATCCTGACTTTGATACCATTTATAAGCTCAACCCGACAGATTGCTCAGTCATTACCTCTTTCTCTTCTCCGAGTACCTGGCCGGGTGGTCTGACCTGGGATGGACAGTATATCTGGAACTCCGATTCTGGGCAAAACCGAATCTACCAAATTGATGTCGGAGCAGAACAGAATTGTTCCTGGCTCACCGAAACTCCAACATCTGGCTCAGTGGCATCAGGCAGTTCCGATAACATAACAGTGAGCATAAACACAACAGGCCTTAGTGTAGGAAGTTACAGTGCGAACATCACCATAAGCAGTAATGATCCAGACGAGGCCTCAACGGTTGTACCAGTTAGTTTGACGGTTTCGACAGCTGGAGAAGCTGGAACCGGCGGTCTTGAGACGATTGATCTGAATTCAGGGCCGACGCCCACTACACTCGCGAATACGCTGATGGGCGGAGGCATCACAGTCTCAAACGTTACCTATTCAGGTGTGAACATCTCAGCAGGCACATTTAGCAATGGTACTGACATCATCGGCTTTTATAGTGGTATCATACTAAGTAGCGGGAATATCAGCAACGTGATAGGTCCCAACACCTATGACGGCACGTCAAAGGACAATGGCATGCCAGGAGATGCAGACCTAGATACTCTGATTCCAGGATATGACACCTATGACGCTTCCGTTCTGGAATTCGACTTCGTACCAGACACCGATGTGGTAACCTTCGAATACGTATTTGGCTCAGAGGAGTACAACGAGTATGTACATAGCGAATTTAATGATGTCTTTGGATTCTTTATTAACGGAGTCAACCACGCTTTGATACCAGGTACGAGCACTCCCGTTTCCATCAACAATGTCAACGGGGGCAACCCCTATGGCACCAACGCCAACAATTCCGCCTACTACCGCAATAACGACTTGGATGATGGTGGCGGCTCGATCAATACCGAGTTGGACGGCTTGACGATAGTCTTGAGTGTAACAGCCAGTGTCAATGCTGGCGAGACGAACCATATTAAGCTAGCCATCGCTGACGCAGGGGATTATATTCTTGACTCTGATGTGTTCATCAAGGCAGAGAGTTTCATTGCACCCAACCTAACCCTATCGCCCATAACAGCCACCAACCCAGTGGACATCAATCACACTCTTACTGCTACACTCATGGAGAATGGAAGTGGGGCATCCGGCAGGACAATTACCTTCAACATAACCGACGGTCCCAATGCAGGACTTACAGGCACCAACACGACGGATTCTAATGGTCAGGCTACATGGATTTACACCAGCTCAGTAAACGGCACAGATACCATCGTTGCGACCAGTGCAAGTGAGACGTCAAATACAGCCTATGTGACTTGGCAGAGCTTTATCGAAGCTTTTGACACAGGTACAGGCACAGCACCGAGCATCTCAGGAACGCACAACGGCACGATCATCATGTCATCCCATGTCAATGTCTCTTACATGTACACCT
>CAYPUO010000446.1:0-3624 GCA_964413775.1 uncultured archaeon | reverse complement strand
CACGTGCCAATTCACGACCCGTAGACCTAACCCCTCCACCAGCGCCACAACAGGAGGCTGTTTCGCGATTCTTGTCCATCTCTCTCAGCTCGACCTGGGGTATGGCAGTGAGCGCCTCTCGTGGGTCGTCATACAGGCCCATGTGTCTACCTATGTGACAAGGATCATGGTAGGTCACAGATATCGTTTCGCCCTCTGGAAACTTGAGCCTTCCTTCCTCTATTAGCTCTTTAAGAAGAGTCGGAAAGTGGATGACTTCGAAGGGAAGTTTTTCTCCGAGGACTTCTGGGTAATCCATCGACAACGTTCTATAACAGCCAGCGCAGGCCGTGACGACCCGAGTCGCTCCTATTGCCTTCAGCGCTTCGACATTGTGACGAGCCATCTTCACGCCGTCTTCCTCAAAGCCCGTCCTGAAGGCAACACTACCACAACACCATTCATCTTCTCCGAGCATCTTGAAATCCATTCCAGCGTGTCGGAGCACCTTTATTGTCGCCTCTGCTATATTGGGAAGTCTATATGTTGCCATGCATCCGGCAAAGTACACGAGCATCCTCTCAGGCCTCCGCAAGTCGTTTTAGCCGTTCGCGTTCTTCTGGACTCTCACCAAAGGGATTGTGGGTGTTCCGGAGGTTTCTCGCTAGTTCCTCAGCGACAGCATGGCCATATCCCCGTTTAACTAGTCCCTTCCTTGCAGACTCAATTACAGAAGCAATATCAAGCCCGGACAGGCACGTTGCTTGGCAGTTCTTGCATGTTGTGCACTCATACATTCTCTCCGCCACTTCATCCCAATCTAACCAGCCTCGAAGTAGGGCATAGAGGATTGACATCTTTCCCTTTGCGCTGTTTGACTCAATGTTAGTCTGTTTATAGATAGGGCAGTTAGACTGGCAAAGTCCACAGCTTACACACTCAAGGATGATATGCTTATGTTGTTCCAGGCTCAATTCTCATCGCTCCAGATTTCACTGTCTGTAACATAGGACTCATGTATGTATTTCATATCATCGTCACGGGCTTCAGTGTCAAGGCCCATTTTTCCCGGATTTAGGATGTGTAGCGGATCAAATACACTCTTAATTTCCTTATCCAGCGCCATTTTTACATCACCTACAGCTTTCCTTACGTAGATATTCTTGACATAGCCAAAACCATGTTCTGCTGTGGTGACACCTCCGATGCTCTCTACGTAGTCAATAATTTCTTTCTCGGCTTCTTTCACTCCAATCCAGTGGTGCCGATCATTGGGATCAAATAATATGGCGGGATGAATAATACCAATCCCCGTATGACAGAAGACCGCGGCAAGAACTCCTTTTGATCTGATGATTCTGCCTATCTCTCGCATGGCTTCTGCCATTTTGGAGAGCGGCACACAAGGGTCTGCGGCAGCAAAACCAATTTCCCGATATCCAGGGTGAATCTTCACTACAGCAACGTCAATCTCTAGACGAGGCGCCCATAGAATCTTAGTAGTCTTGTCATCTCGAGCGATGATTACACTCTCTCCATTGTTATCCTCAAGTATCTTCTTGATAGTCGTCAGCTTGAGTTGTAGCTCTTCTTCACTGAATCCTTGGACATCACCCACGAAATTCCCTTCGCATTCAGGAAAACCGAGATTCAGGACTTCACTTATCGTGTTTACTGTGTAGCCATCGGTGGCCTCAAGTGTGCCACAGTCAACTCCCGACATATTGATGGCATGAGAAGCTATCATTAGGTCATCCAGGTCCTTGAAGAATGCACCAATTGTCGCTTCATATTTGAGCCTCGGAGCCACACGAAGCGTTGCTTCAGTGATAATACCCAGCGTGCCTTCAGAACCTGAGATAAGAGCAGATAAGTTATAGCCCATGTTGTATCTCGGGGCTCTTGTGCCAAGATTGAGAACTGAGCCGTCTGCCAAGACTACTTCCATGGCTTGAATCCATGGGCTGACACGACCGTGTTTGTAAGCATGATGACCATTCGAGTCAGAGGCGAGAATACCCCCAATAGTGGCGGCATCATGACTACCAACATCATGGGGAAATGTCAGGCCATGCATGCTAAGTTCATGTTCGAATGTTTCATATCTCACTCCTGGTTGCACAACAGCAACCATGTCTTCCTTGCTAATCTCTAGTATCGTGTTCATTCGACTAAGATCAAGTACGATGCCGCCACGTACAGGTAGAGAAGAGCCTTGAAATGAAGCGCCTCCACCACGAGGGGTAACTGGTATGCCTTTCTCCTTAGCTATTCCAAGGATTGCTATTATATCATTTCTAGATTTCGGAAAAACCACGACATCGGGAACTGCAAGGTATGGAGTCAGGTCTCGTGCGTATGCAAGGAGGTCTACTTTCTTGCTGATGACGTTTCCAGTGCCTAGTATCTCTATCAAGCGCGACTGAATTGTCTGTTTCAAAGTGACACCTCATCTATTACTTGAAATTTATCAAGATGTATGCTTCGAAGCATAGGTAGTGCAACTTCATTGGAACGCATATACCAATAAGCTTGTAGGCAAGTAGGGGTCTATTGACTCTGCTCATTTGCGATTCTATAATAAAAAGGATTACTCAGTGAGTATTCCGGAGGTGTATAATCATGTCAAAGTACATAGGGATTGCAGGACTGCAGTTGACCAGAAATCCGGCTGATATAAGGAGAAATCTAGCTAAGTTCGTTTCAGTTTCGAAGGCAGTGAAGGCTGACTTTCCATGGGTGGACTTGATTTTCACAGGTGAGTATTATCTGGCGGAGTATGCGCCAGAGGAGGGCTGGAGAGAACATGCTAGAGAGATTCCAAATGAACTGACCGACAAGATTTCGGAACTGGCAAAGGATTTGGATACTTGGGTGCTACCGGGAACCATGCTGGAGCGTGATGGAAATAGCGTCTATAACACAGCTCTGGTTTTCAATAGAAACGGTGATATCGTTGGGAAATATCGGAAGATGTTCCCTTGGCTACCCAGAGAAAACTATGACTCAGGAACTGAATTCGTTGTCTTTGACTTTGAGAATCTTGGAAAGATAGGCCTAGCTATCTGCTATGACATTTGGATTCCGGAAATGATTCGAACGCTGTCTTGGATGGGGGCAGACATCATTATACAGCCAACTGCAGCCTACCTACCCGATCGCGATACAGAGCTCATTATAACAAGGGCACATGCAATCTTCAACCAAGTCTATGTATTTGGTGTCAATACGATTAGTCCGCAGGGTGGTGGGCAATCAATTCTAGTAGGCCCCGAAGGAAGAGTTCTTCGCCAAGCAGGTCGGCACGAAGAGAATATGGTGGAAGCTATAGACTTGGAAAAGGTTTCTTGGCTGCGTCAGCACGGCACATCCGGCAACACGCCTGTATGGAAGTCCCTCAGAGATTCACCAATTAAGGGCAAGTTCCCCATTTATGAGGACCTAGAGAGCGGCGAAGTGTTCAAGGGCCTCGGCTCTCTAAAGGTTCAGGATAGTATCAGGGAGTGGACCGAGTAATCACCTGGTCCGCTCTGCCAATTGACTTGAGGGGTTCCTAAGAGGTCTTTATGTGCTTTTGAGGCGAAATCATCGATACCTCTTGACTATCTTGTAAATGATGTATACCAGTAGGATAAAGGCCGCAAC
>CAYPUO010000445.1:0-3628 GCA_964413775.1 uncultured archaeon | reverse complement strand
TATTCAGATTGATTAGAAACTTCCCCCTCCAGTCAGAAGAACAGCTTGCAGACACAAAGGACGCATATGGGGAGCCTCATGATTCTGAGGGGGGGTCTATTGTTTATTCTGCGATTAGAGCATTACTTGCTTTTTCAAAGGAGAAATCCTGCTATCTGTATGTTGCCCCTGAAATGAGAGAAGGGTTCATCAGATTCTGTGTCAAATATGAGCCAAGTTATCTACCTCTGCTCAAAGAGAGTTTCCTTATCTGCTGCATACTTGAAGACATCTTCAATAATGAAATTCCTGCTTTTGATCCCGTTGTATCACAAAAGGCACTTACATACTTCAAGTATTATTGACAAGATTTCCAGAGTGGCATTTTATCTTATTCAGAGCAGTTCAAAGGTCATTATGAATTATCACGAGAGCAAAAGAGATACATTCGAGAGCATCTCGCTAGAGAGGAAAAGAAGCTCTTGGATTTTCTGAAACCTGAAAACCTAGTAAAATTCGACTCGTCTGCAACTATTCGGGATTTCTTGCTCGGATTACTTCCTTACCCTCTGGATACAATTCATGATATTATCAAAGAAATTAAAGAGATGAGGGATTTTAAAAAGGCGAATCTAGATTTCATTCTCTCGCTAACCATTCTGAAACAATTGTCAAATATTAAGGCGCTAGAAGATGTGGATGACTGTAAGGTCTGTGCTCTTTCTCTTGCTGAAATTGAAAATATGTCAGATAAAGAGTCAGAGAGTATTTTGTTTGGCTCCAAACTATGTACAGAACACATAGTAGCGTATCTTGATTTGAGAAAGAAGTTTGGATTATTTGGAAAACAGCTCCTCAAAGAAATGAAGCGTCTTGGTGATTTATCGACCTTCGTACCAGTTAATCGACAAGAAGATGAATAAACATCTATACGAAAAATACTCTGAGGATACTGCCATAGAAAACATTCGCAACAGGTATCATCAATGTCGAATGAGAATCAAGAAACAAGTCGAAATACTTCAAAAGGATGTATTATTCTTTAAGAAATGCCAAAGCTTCTATGATGAGAGTTACAAGGACTGAGTGCTCCTCACAGCGATTTTGAACTGGGTGCTTAATTGGACGGCTAGAGAAACTGGTTTGTTCAATCCAGATACAATTCACGACACTCTGTTCCCCTCGAATAGATTCCTTGGAAAAGAAATGGACTTCCAAGTTCGTATGATGCATGGCATTCTAGTATTGAAGACTTACGGATTTGAGATTCGAAGAAAGGATTTGAAGCCCGAAGTACTTGAGAAGTTTCTACGTGAAAGAATGAAGCACTACTCTTTTGATTTGCCTTACGAGCTTCTCTTTGGGGAACCAATAGGGGAATGGCCAAGGACATAGAAAAAGTGGCGCCCCCGCCGGGATGTTCCAGAGCTACCAAAGTGATATCTCTTTTTGAACCCGGGTTTCAAGAGGTCTGCTACAAGGCGTCAAGCGCCTCGCCCTGACAGTCTTGAATGCTGACCGGACTACACTACAGGGGCACCGGTGCAAGATGTGCAATCCGGACGCGCCTTGCGCGCAGTAAGTCGAGTCTTTATTAAGGTTGTCGCTAGATAGATGAGCTGATCGATTCATTATGTATCAGAATTCAATGACTTGGCTGTCACATCCTGAAATCTTCTAAGACCAGCCCGCAAGGTCCTTCAACGCCAGATATTCCCTGACCCTGTTTCTACCGGCCACCTCTGGAGGAATGTCCACATCATTCGCTCTATTGATAATGATGCTGGTCGGGTAGCGCATACCTCTGTCGAGGTCGAATACCTGCCTGACATCTGAGATGGCGCCGACATCAAGTACAGTCATACTGATTTCCTGTAACTTGACAAGCTGTTCTCCAACCTCTGCTCCAATCAGCCAGATATTCCAGCATCTTTTCCACCCCTTCTTGTACCAAGCGACATTCGGATTCGCCACCATGGTCACCTCCGGTCCCAGTCTTGTGCCAAGGGCTTCCTTTGCGGTCCTTGGGATTGGATAGGCTCCTTCCAGAAAGTGTGGCCTCTCTATGACTGGCCTGAGGAAGGTCAGACTGAGAGTATCATGCTTCATGTGCAGCTCATCATAGATAATATCGTGCTCTGGGTCCCACGAGTAGGAGTTCCCATCAGAGGTGTATTGGGCCTCTCCAGTGTGAGGACTCCGCAAGTAGCCGATAGCTCCTTCGGTGGGCGAGAACTCACGATGGTCCAGCGTGCTTCCTCTTGCATCAAGGACATCAACGATATACTGCTCGGTGGCCTCATCAATAGAAACCCTCAGGGTCGCAGATACCATCGAGGCAGTAATGTCAACCAACTTCTGAAGCGCTTTCTCCGACCTAGCCTCAAGGTCCGCAGGGATGTCAATTTTCTCAGGTTCTCTCAGTCTACTCAAGGTCTTGCTTGCCACATGGTCGAACCTGATACGTTGGATGATTGAGTTTCCTTCAAGGGGCGTAGACACATACTTCACCTCGCCCTGGAGTACCCATGTCCTCTCGTCATCATCCTCAATGGTTTTTGTCCAAAGGAAGTCCTTTCCCTCGAACCGTGTGACAATGATAGTATCTCTCTCTCCGGGCAGTTTCTTGAGTGTGTATTCTGCTTGTTCCCCAAGTTCTACTAGGTTCGTTTCGGTTGTAAATGCCTCTCTCAGTGCCGTATCACTCCCCGCGCCTTGCAGGAGACCTACGTGCATCCTGTCACTCTGTTGGGCTTCTTGTACCAGTAGCCAGAGGACACCAGCTTCCTCGTCAGGAATGAGCTCTCCGAATCGATGGCTCTCGTAGACATCACCTCTCTCTGGTTCTGAGGTCAGATACTTTGCGCGCCATGCAAGGTTCGAGGAGAGAGCAGGGATATCGAATCGGGGGCTAGCAAGGCCTTCGTGGTCATCTGTCCTAAAACCCATGTGAGCCCATTGCCACTCGGCTATTGCTCTCCACAGGATATCTGCATGTCTTAGTAATTGCTCTTCTCTCTCAGAGATGACCTCCCATAGCAGGAGGAAGA
The DNA here is from genome assembly GCA_964413775.1 of uncultured archaeon. Classification (GTDB taxonomy): domain Archaea; phylum Asgardarchaeota; class Thorarchaeia; order Thorarchaeales; family Thorarchaeaceae; genus MP5-2226. The sequence continues at coordinate 599 of CAYPUO010000445.1, read as the reverse complement.
GGGCACTCCCATACCGCGTCATCAGCTCGGGACGGTCCAGAACTACGCTCCTGATGCTCCTTGGGACTGAACTGGAGCTTCCATAGATCATCCGTTCATCTGAGAGGCTCCTCCACAGACGGAGGGTCGAATCAAAGCTGGCGAAGTATTTTGGCAGGGAGTCCAGCACCTCCACAGCAGTCGTCTTGTCTGCTCTGAACTTGGTGCAGACCTCAGCAGTCCGTTTCAGGATTCCTGGGACATTCCATCGGTTGGGTGATAGCTTGTCGGTAAGAAACTCCACGGCCTTCTCTATCCGCTCGATCTCTTCGACCCTCCTCTGCTCGGTATCGATGTCTTCCTCAGGAGTAGGTATCACAAGAGGAGGTCGCCTAGTGGTTCGGCGGACCAATCGCTTATCACGTATCGGTCTTCTTACCTTTCCTCTGGTTATCGCCGAGAGGTGAGAGTAGGTCCCCGGACGACCCAGAAGCGGTGTTTCCGGGTCATCTTTGAAGGAAGAGCGTCCCCAGAGCCCCTCTGACCTTGTTTGCTCCTTAATCTGCTCATGCACTAGTCTACACATGGGTCCAGAGGGTGAAATCTCAGTATGATGCGAT
>CAYPUO010000444.1:0-3633 GCA_964413775.1 uncultured archaeon | reverse complement strand
ACAGGGTATCATGTCCAGTATGGAGCTTATCCTACAGAGCGGGAAGTTGCCTCATGAGCTCGATCAGCTGGTGCAAGCTGCTCTATCCCAGAGCGAGGGGGGAGCTACGCTAGTCAGCTTTGTCAAGAAACTTGCTGCTATTGAGGAAGCGAGCGTCACCCTATCACCTACGGATCCGTACCCTGTCCTGAACGACGCCATTGAGATGGTCAGGAATACGTTTCCTAAGAAGAAGATAGAGATAGTATCCAACCTTCTATCTAACGGGTATTCAGTATTAGCTGATGAGTTCCTTGTTGATGTCTTCTACAATCTTCTCCATAACTCTGTGCGACTGGACCCTGAAACGACGGTACGAATAGAATTCGATGTGAATTCCACCAATGAGGGGTTCCTGACTGTCCGGATGAAGGACTGCGGACCAGGAATTGACGATGAAACCAAAGAAGATATCATCTCCGGGGTCAGGGCAAAGGGAAGACGAGCTGCTGGACTGGGCCTTACACTTGTTCGCCGTATCATTAGTCGGTATAATGGGAGAATCTGGATAGAGGACAGGGTTAAGGGTGACCATACAAAGGGTGCGTGCTTTGTCTTCTCAATCCCCCTTGCCACCTGAGGCCGATACCATCGACAGGCTTGACTTCGGTTTTCTGGCAAAGGTTTGCAGGGCAACAGTGGCGGCGGTGGTCCAGTACCGACTACTGCCTGCTGTTCATTGTAAGTTGCAAAGTCATGGACACCAGAGTGACGTGCTCCTAGAGAACGGTTATGAACGAAGGCGCACATTGGTAGGTCACAGGACATGAGGTCGGTAGTGCCATGCAGAAGTCTACTGCGTCAAGGGAACGTGACCCGGGACGACTGACGGAACAACCAGTTGTGCTACGAGCACGTATTGAAACATGTCACCGAGAGTCGCCCCTGTCCTGAACAGCGTTCAGTAGGTCAACACTATGTCTGAAGAACTTGTTCTAAAATATTGCGGAATTGATGTCTCCAAGTCCTCGCTGGTCTGTGCAGCCCTTGGCGACCTGGATGAGGACCACAGACAGTATCTCCCCGGTCAGGCAAAGGACATTGGGGTCATCAGTGACGAGCCCCTTCGCGTCAGGTCCTTTGCCAACAGCTGGACCGGCGTTGTCGCCATGACCAGCTGGTTGAAGGCCCTCGGGGTCTCCGTTGCCGTGATGGAGTCCACCGGGTCCTACTGGTGTGGGGCATATGATGCCCTGGAACAGGTCGGGATACGACCGGTCCTTGCCAACCCCGCTCAGGTCAAGGGCGTCTCGACCCACAAGACTGACTATCGTGACAGTGTGTGGCTGGCAGTCCTCTTACGAGCCGGGTTCATCATCCCTTCCTATGTCCCAGCCGGATTAGTGAGGGAGTTGCGGGAGCTCACCCGGATGCGTGCCCAGATCGTCAAGGACAAGACCCGCCTGAAGAACCGGTGTCACCGTATCCTTGACGCGATGCTGATGCGCCTGGGAGTCAGCGATGTCTTTGGAACGGAGGGCCGTCAGACCCTGCTCAGGGCGCTGCAGGGTGACTACGATGGCCTCACGGAGGACCAACGCAAGGCATTCAGGACCATGTCTGAGGCCCAGGGGATGATGGTAGTGGACCTGCTCGCAGAGGTCAAGCACCTGGAGGGACGAGTGGCAAGCTATGAGAGTGCCATTGCCCGCGTGGTAGGGAAGCTCGAGGAGGTGAAGGGTGACAGGACCGTCCAGCTGTTGACAACAATCCCTGGAGTCCGAGTGGTCTATGCAGCGACCATACTGGCTGAGGTCGGGGCTATCAGTCGGTTTGCGACCCCCGCGAGACTGGCCTCCTATGCAGGCCTGGCCCCCCGGGTGATCCAGTCTGGCGAGAAGGACACGACAGGGAGGACCGGGCATATGTGCAACCGCCAGCTTCGCACAGCAATGTTCATGGTGACACAGACCTGTATCAGGTTCGGGCCACCGGGACTGAGACAGTTCTATGAGAGGAAGAGGAGGAAGAAGGGTGACTATAGGAGAGCCGTGATAGCTGTGGCACGGAAGGTGATGGTGGTCATCTGGAGGATGCTGCAGGATGGGCTGCCCTTTGACATGAGCTATGACAGGGCACAGGAGAAGAGAAAAGAGCGGCGAGTGAGAGGCAGCCTGAAGAAACTGAGGAAGTTGGAACAGGAGTACGGTCCAGAACAGGTCCATCAAGCACTCAAAGAACGGCACTGGGGGACTCTGTGAGGTCACAGCCGTGTCAGGACAGCCTCACTGTATTGCCCGTGGCCGCACTCCATAAAGACCTACAAGAATATATCAAATAGGCATCTATGCGGTGTCCAACTATGTTCAGGATTCTTGCAGCTGTTACTCACCCATTCTCCATTTGAGTCCAGAGTCCGAAGAAGCCACTATCGGAAGAGTGGAAGGTTCTCTCCAGAGGCGGCCCTGCTGAGCCATGTACGGCTACTCTATTGCATTGACTTTATCTTCCATCTTCCTAGGCTTATCTCTGCGGTCATCAATACGAAGCAGAGTCGAGACCCTCTTTGCGCCTGCTGCAAACATTCTCTCATGAGCTGCCTTTGTCACCTCAAGGACCTGGTCCAACGAGTCCGCTTCGATTATTGAGCTCATCGGAGTATGGACGACACGAATCCCTGAGAACCTATTAATCTCCTCTACGGACGCTCTCACATACTTGCTCAGACTTGTACCAACGCCGAAAGGGGCTATTACCAGTTCTGCTATTAGCTTATTCGATGAGACTTCTTTGTTTGACATTCTCTTCACTATCACCGAATATATCTCATTGGTCATTAACTTGCTTGTATCGGCTCAAGCGATGTGGGGGCAGTCTGTTCTAGCTGAGCCGTGCTCGATATAATCACCCCGTCGCTTGTCACGTTGTGTTTCACAGAGATCTTTCATACAACCGATAAGTATCCTTGTTGCAATCATTATGCATGTCCATCAAGATAGGGCTTCGGCGACAGTTTTGCTCCCCTGCAATGCCTCCAGAATACCATGTCATCGTATCCATGGTGCGGACGGCTGCGACCAAGGCTCTTGATATATCATGCTCCATATTACTGTGCTTTGATGATCCTTTATCTAGGACAGGAGTCAATCTGCAGGCAATCTTTAGAACAGTGGAGCAAGCAGCCCTGCATTGCTGCTTCCTCTCACATCCATCCGTTCTGAGTGACGGAACATATCGCCTTGAAGACTGACGTAGAATAACACGTCATTCAACGAAGAAAGTAACATTCTTAAGCCTCCTTTTGGGAGTTCTTGGTAGCATTTCACCATGGCAAGACTGCATTCATATGCGGGCTTCAAATCATGGTAATCGCTGGCAATGAATTTTGGTTTTCACTGGCGTTTGCCATTGAAAGTATTTCGCAATTCTTGGAGGTGATGAGAATTTGCCATATCCTAGTAGTACCATATCGTCATCAGAAGGAGTAAGAGTAGGCATACTCGGAGCTGGCCATGCAGGTAGAGGTCTGGCTGCTTACTTGAGCCTGAGAGGCATGGACATTTCGTTGTATAACAGGACCCGGTCGCGGATAGAAGCCATCCTAGATAATGGTTGGATTGATGTAGACGGGATTGTTAATGGGCGTGCTTATCT
>CAYPUO010000443.1:0-3635 GCA_964413775.1 uncultured archaeon | reverse complement strand
TACCAGTCGATATGGATCAAGGTCTTGACAGCCCAGCAAGTGGTCATTTTGGTCTCTGTGCGTCTTTTGTTGTGTCGAAAATAAAAGATGGTGAAGTAGTCGATGTGCACACCCTACCGAACGCACACCACTCAAGTTGTGCCGAACCGGTTGCAAACCTGGCCCAAGATGGCGTTAGAGTCCTAATTGCTCACGGAATGGGGCAGCGGCCATACATGGTAACTCAGCAACTAGGCATTTCAGTAATCAAAGGGCAGGGAACAACTGCCCGTGAAGTCATAGAGAATTTCCTCAAAGGAGCAGATGAGTCCTTTAGTCAAGACTCATTGTGTGACAATAGTTCAGAGCAGCACCACCATCACTGAACATTCGGACCTAGAGTTTGACCCACTGCGCGTGGGGCTCACCCTCAATATACAGGATAGCACTTTTGTGGACGAGCCCGGCTTCTATGGCTGCATCAACTGTTGTCTTTCCAATCATGTTTGCGATGGTTGCACCCTTAAGATGCCTGACGCATGTCTTGGTGTCAACCAAGTCCCCGCCATAGAATTCCTTGCTTACGTTGAATTTCAGCTTGCCCTCTACAAGTGTTTTCCCTAAGAGCTCTTCATCACACACAGCCACGAGGACATGATCCATCGTTTCCCGAACTTTGAGATAGACGGATTTGGACATGATACATCCCTCAGACAGGGCGAATTGATGTGCTGGCACCACAGGCCGAGCACTTCAAGTAATAGGCACCTGATTGTTTCTCCATGTTTGTATCAGGACGACCGCACACTGGGCAGATGACATAGGCATCAATATATCTACTCAGGACATCATCTACTCCTTCTGGAGTGAACTTGCCTTGGAAAATGGCACTACCACCCTCGATGTTTCCAGCTGTTGCTAGCTGACCTGCTACATATTTCAGGACCTCTTTTCCAGGGCGATTGAGGACATTGAGGATCTCTTGGAAATTCTGCCAGATGCTCCTGCTTCCCTGTACCATGATCTGAACTTCAGGAACCCGAAATCTCTCACCTGACCGCTTAAACGCATCTTCAGGCACCTTGCTTCTTGCTCTGTCAAGCATCTTCTCGTAGTCGTCCATGGTTCAAAATTCTCCCTTAGAGTTATTGAAGGTTCTGATTAAGCCTTAGCTATGGTGAATACTTGTAAACACCTATTTCTTGTTCGATAATCTTCTCTGCGTCCATCAAATCTATCAGCATCAGGTTTACCTTCACGGGATCTATACCCCTGCCCTCGAAGTACTGTACAATTTCGTCGGTGCTGATGCCTTTGCCCTGGTCATTCTTCCTGATGTATGCCAGAACCTCCCCAGCAAGACCTTTCACTTCAGCTGCGCCAGTCTTCTCCTTTTGGGGTGCCTTGCTTGAGGTGTCAAATGACATGAGAGAGCCTCGGTCCTTCGCTCTAGGTGGTGCGACTGTCGATGCATTAGCAAATCTGAGGATTGCGAGCTGTCGTTCATAGCTGTGGAGGGTCAAGACATTAGGGTCATCGATTTCTCGAACAATTTCGGGCACGATATAGACCTCGCCCTCATACTCGCGTACCTTTCCAACAACCAAAGCGAGAATGTTTAGACTGACCTCTTGTAGCATCTCGGCCTCAGCACCCCAAGATTTCGCACGAATAGTGGCAGTGCCATCGTCAAGAGTGATACTTGCATAGTTGTTGGTGCTGGCCACCTGATCTACGATTGTCGCAACAAGAAAGACACGACGCAGTTCAACGCCTTGGGGCGAAATCACTCTGGGTCCGTCATCGTCACCGTACTCTCCATCCGTTATGTCTGCAATCGATGCTCGAATTGCAGTCAGTCGCTCTTTCATAGGTCAAGACCACCTCTCTGACAGTACACCGTTTTGTCAATCCTTTAAAGAGTTCACGGAATACATCTAGAGGAAATCGGTGAGCGATGTCTGCTTTGATATTCTCCTGAACTCGTCCAGCTTTTGGAACAGTCGCTCTAATGATGACTGCACTCTACCCATGCTGAAGCCGTGCTGCGAGCAGAGAATTTCTGTAATCAAATCACTATTGGGTTCTCTCCAAGAAGGAGACTTGACCTCAACACGCGGAGGATTCAGAAAAATCTCACGAATCTCTTCGTACGGAAAGCCTATCTTATGTGTACCCTCCTTAATGACCCCTTCAATAGACCCATGCGCCTTTATCAACTTGAGAGCCGTCTTCGGTCCGACCCTAGGAATCTTGTCATTGTAGTCGGTTCCAATCATCATAGCGATGTCAATCAGCTGTTCACGAGTCACGCCCAATCGCTTCAGATTCAAGTCTAGATCAATCAACTCAGGAGAGATAGTGATGAATGACTTGGCTCGGCTAGCTCGCCGTCTTCCTGATATTGAAAGGTTCCTAATCATCCTAGGGCAGTTGTATAGCAAAGAATCATTGTCTTGACTAGCGCTAGCCCACACGATGCGATCTCTGGCCATCTGCGCTGCCAGAGCTTCTCCTTCAGAAGGTGCTTGAATGTATGGAATTCCCATTGCGTCTAGCAGTTTCTTGCTTTCATCTACCATTCCTTCCGTCAGCCTTGAACTAGCTGAGGCGGCCTTTCGTGCGTCTTCGATGCGGCCCTCTTTTTTTGCGGCTTGCCACTCTTCATACGCTGTGTCACGTATGTGTCTACGTCGCTGTATTTCACCGGACTTTAGCTTGGGGGATTCGCCATCGAAGACAAACACAGGGCGAATACCTACTTCTAGGAGGTTGAGGTTTCTGTAGAAGAGCCCACTCAGATGACTTGTTACATGTCCCTTGCTGTCCATAAGTGGAGTGCCGTCAGGTTGTCTGATTATTGAAAGGAACTGATATAGAGTGTTAAACGCATCGACTGCGATTTCTTTGCCTGCGAGATCAGATAATGAGATCTTTTGTGCTTCGACGATGTTTCCGAGCTTTGTACCCATTTCATCCACTCCAAGCAGTCGGTTGAAGTCACTCAATTCTTCCATATATGGGTTGAGGCGAAAATTGCGAAGTCTTCACGTACTCTTCGGTAAGTTTATAATTGTCCCACTGGTGGAGCCAAAGACTAACACCGAAACACTTGACTCTGGTGATACTTTGTCGACAATGAAAGCAATCAGATGCACATCATGTCATGGTTCGATTTCCCCAAAGGAAAATAGTGTCAAGATGGCATGCCCCAACTGTGGCGTGGTAACAATTTGGCGCTGTGAGGCATGTAGGCGTTTCTCCAATAGGTACACTTGCCCGAACTGTGGCTTTGAAGGACCGTAGGCGCAGGAGTAGATGTACGTGGCAAGAGTGATTATGACAATCAAGGTCATGCCAGAAGATGTTGATGTCGACCTTGAGAATCTCCTTGAGAGAATCAAGCAGAACATACCTGAAGGGACAGATGTCAGAGCAAACGAAATTGTGCCAATCGCGTTTGGTCTAAAGGCGCTGCGAATCAACTTTGCCCGTGAAGAGTCGATGGGTGGTACTGACGACATTGAAGAAGCTATTGGGAAACTCGAAGGTGTGTCGCAGGTCGAGGTTGAAGTGGTTTCAAGGATGTAAGATGTCAGGGGAAGGCCAGAATCAAGGGATGGCGCCTGTAACTCATAGTTTAAATCAAAACATTA
>CAYPUO010000442.1:0-3643 GCA_964413775.1 uncultured archaeon | reverse complement strand
GAATAGGATGATACCTCCGACTAATGCCAAGACAAACGAATGCTTGTTCTTCATGAGAATACCACAACCGATGATCGATACATTCTGCACCTTTATCTTTCTGCTGCTTTAGCCTACAATCTCCATGGTGCCGTTGACCCTTCCCTTCCGAAACGTGGAGGGCTGTAGATCGCAGCAGTCCCGCAGTACCTGCGCCGCTCGTCTTATCCCATAACCAACATCTTCTGGCCGATGTGAATCTGATCCAATTGTTACAACGCTGACACCATTGCCAGTCAAGGCACGGATGATTTCCAGTGAGGGATGCGGTTCTCTCTGTCCTTTCCGCCAAGACGAGGTATTGATTTCAAATCCTACTCCGTACCGATTCATTTTTTGAGCAAGCTCAATGATGTGAGGCTTCCAGAGCTCGTAGATCTCATCGCCATATGCCTGTTCACCGAAACGTCTGTAGAGGTCAATATGTCCGAGGACATTTACCAGTGATGTCTGAACTGTATCTCGGAGAGTAGAGAAGTAGAGGTCTCCAAGTTCGGCAGCAGTGTATCTTGAGTAGATTACGGCTGCATCCTCTTTCTTTGAAATCGCCAGGTGGTCTATGAGATGCACCGACCCTATAATCAAGTCCCATCCTGCACTGAGAAATCCCTCAGAAAGATTGCTCGCGATTTCTGGATAGATGTCGAGTTCTGCTCCCATCAGAACCACAAGCCCCTCATCAGCGTACTTGTCTTCCGCATCTCTGATTGATACTTCGTAGTCCTCAAACCAGGCTCTTGAATGTACATCGACCACTTTTCCTCTCACATTAACGATGCAGTCGTTGGTAAGAGGGTCCGTATCAAGATGTGTTGTGAACGCGATCTCTCTCAGGCCTGCTCGGATGGCCGCCTGACAGAACTCATCAATGCTCCCCTCTGCATCAATTGAGTAGTCTGGATGGATGTGATAGTCAATCATCGGGTTTCACTTGGCAGTTTCATATATTATGTTGGTCATATGATATGGGTTGCACTACGAACGAAGAGCTAGTCCCACAGTAGTAGCACTTGTTGAACTGTCCCTGAGCAGCAATGCTAGGATAGTGGCCAGACCCGACACAGCAGCCAAGAATAATATCGATGCAGAGAGTCCGAAGGTATCTCCAATCCATCCAAATACTATTGGTGAGAGCGCACCCGGCATTGCCCCGATTGAGAAGAGCAGTCCAAATGCAAGGCCTGGTCGCTTTGTAGGAGAGACCTCTGTTTCAAAGGCTTGTCCCGGCGGAACGCCAAAGAAGTAAGTGAATCCAATTGCTATCAGGACCAGTATAAGGGTGAGAGCATCTAGTCCGCCGACTAGTAACAGTAATAGTGGTACCCCACTTGCTACAGAGAGGGTCATATATGGCACCCTTCTCCCAGTCCTGTCTGAAATTGGTGCGGCGAACAATTCCCCTACAAGACCTGCAGTGAGCATTATTGATGTCAGCACACCAGCCCAGACAGGTTGATACCCATAGCTATAGACCAGATAGATTGGCATCAGTAAGCTAGTGCACCTAAATGGAATGCCTCTTAGACCGATATAACCTATGAGGACAAAGAAGTTCCCAGTCCAGCCCACCTCTTCTTCCGGAGTGTTGTTATTGTTTCCATTTGCAAAGTCGATGCGGTCTTGATGTGAAGCGCATCTCATCATAAGGAAAACAGGTATGAACACTGCAACTCCCATCAGTCCCAGCACAAACAGAGGCTGTTGCCATGCGCCAAAGATGACAAGGAGCGACACTCCTATGAATGGGATCAGTGCCATCCCTATCAGCCCACCAGCTGCATTGATTCCGACTGCTTTTGCACGCTCACGTTTCGGAAACTTCGCGGCCAGTGCAGGGAATGCTGAAGGGTGAAAGCCTGACACACCGATGCCAAGTGCGAGCTGAGTTCCTAGTAGGAACAGGAAACTAGTAGCGAAGCTCTCAACCAGCATCACGAGGCCTGCGATGAGCACACTGATAGATATGAGAATGTCCCTCCAACCCTTGTCTCCCAAGTACCCTACAACCAAGTGGGCTGAGGTCATTGTGACTATGACTGCGCTGGTCAGGATGCCGACTTGTGTATATGAGAGTGACATCTGATCTCTGATGATAGGCAAGAATGGAGCTAAAGCACCTGTATAGATATGGTTCATAAAATGCGACAGGGTGCAGGCGATAAGGACTCCGTAAGATGCTTTTGTCACCTTCGCTGCCAATTCTATTTCACCTAAGCAGCCTCGCCAGTCATCACTAGGTGCATGTAAATCTACTGATAAGTGACCCATTCATAATTATCTAGAAAGGAGATTGCGGAAAGCTGATGATTAGGAAACCCAATCACCAGCAAATCCGACTTCGACTCGGTTTTTTTGGTGTGTAATGCTGCACCATCGTCCCTTTTAAAGTTCCGAGACTACGCAATCGAAGTGTGGCCGGAAGCACAAGGTCTTCTAGAGACTCCCTATTATCCACAGAGCTATGCGAAGCGCCAGTATATCATTGTCGTGAGAGAGGTATGGACTGGTACCAGTTATGCCCCAATTATCAATGAAGAAATTGGTGCCTGTTACTACGATCCGTCCGCCACCGGTACCTTGCAGACATGCTAGGACTGGGTATCCCTCATATCGTGCGAGCACAGTTACGGTGGAATTTACGTTGAGCGGGGCACCATTGAAGTCGAATGAGCCAACGCCCACAGTAATGGTGTTCGCACCAATAGGCGTCACGGCCACCGTGTTCGCATTTGCGGGGAAGCCAGTGAATGCAAGGGTCATCCCTGTCCAGTTGAGGAAATCGTTAAGCGCAGCCACATTTAGAGTGCTGTTATCCAATGCGGCAACGAAGATTCCTCCGCCACTGTTGAAGTATTGTTCGTATGCCTGAATCTCCTCCGTTGTGAACGGTACTGAGATGATGCTAGGATTTGTGATATCAGTTTCGTTAACATCATAGGCACATGGATCAAGAATGAAGACCGCATCAAAATTGGAGAGGTAGTCTGAAGTTACTTCCTGCCCGGAACGAATCTCAGTTACTGAGATGTCATTCCTGGTGAGCAGCTTGTAGAGCTCCCTGAACTGGCCATAGACGGAGTCTATTGTCCACGTTGTATGGCTGATGTCGAACGCAATCCTCGCATTTGCTACAGTAGGGGTTATGCTAATGTTCAGAGAATCTCCATTGGAGCCGTCCATGAAACTCACCAATCCCTGAATCGCCGATGAGCTGTGGGGCACATGAATTCCCAATGGGACAACCGCTGACTGATTTACTGCGATACTACTTGGAAGGTCAACGACTCCGCCAGGAATACCTTCCACATTGACACTATAGGTCGCAGTTGTCGATGTAATGATCCTTACATCAAAGGTGTAGTTCTCTCCCTGGAATAGGGTTTCGAAGTCTAGAGGTAACGTCTTTACGTCAACGTACGTGAGAATAGGTAATCCTCCCACCTTGTTGGCATCGTAGATTACCTTTGTGGCACCCTGCAGGTTGGCCTTCCCAGCTCCCACTTCATACTCAGGGTAGCTGAGGGGAGTTGCACCAAGTAGGAGGGCTGCTATGATTGAACCTGGTGTATATGCGAAGTTCTCTGAGATACAATATGATATTAGT
>CAYPUO010000441.1:0-3650 GCA_964413775.1 uncultured archaeon | reverse complement strand
ATATTGAAGTGGACATCGAAGAGGGATATGAAGGACCGCTGGTAGGGTCATTGATTATAACCGGGCCTCTTCAAATTCCTGTCAATCTAGACTCAGATTTGGCTGAGCGACCGGAAGAGAAGACAGACTGTGATTTTATCACAGAACTTACTCTAACCTACAACAGTCCAACCATTAAGGTCATGACGGTAGTCAACAACGACGCAGAGGATCATCGTCTAAGAGTACTTTTCCCAACATCATCGGGTGCAAAAAAGTGCGCTTCAGACAGCAGCTTCGATGTATTCTCCAGACCAATATGGCCAAGTCAGCGGAGCAAGTGGCACCATCCTGTTGCCGCAACATATCCCCTGCGCAACTTTGTCAGTCTTGGTGAGAAAGGTAGAGGTCTCACCATCACTACTAAGGGGCTCGTTGAATTCGAAATACTTGAAGAGAATGGGGGAACGATTGCACTGACCCTAGTCAGATCTGTTGGGTGGCTCTCAAAGATGGGATTCGCAACGAGAGGGGAAAGTGCAGGTCCGATTGTAGAAACACCCGGCGCACAGTGTCAGGGAGAGAACACCTACGAGTTTGCCATCACTCCGCACTCAGGCAGCTGGTTAGAAGACCAGACGTACCTAGAGTCGGAGGAGTACCTTCTGCCTCTAGAGGCGCACTTCGTCCCAAAGGGAGAGGAGAAGAAGCCGAGAGCAGAAGTTCAAGGGATAGAACTCAGTCCACGAACCATGCGGCTTTCAGCCCTTAAGGTATCAGAAGATGGGAAGCATGTAGTCCTGCGGTTCTGGAATATCTCAGACAAGGAAGAGGACTGCACCATCAAGGCAGGATTTGATGTCAACAAGATAATAGGCAGCCAAATGGACGAGTATGTTGAGCCTACACTCGCTCTCATGAAGACTGGGGAGAGAGAATGGAAAGTGCGAGTCCCTTCAAGAAGAGTCATTACACTCCTGCTCGATGTGAAGCGAGGAGAATGAGAACGCGGCGACAACAATGGATACACACCACCTTGTGAAAGACTATGCTCCGATCCTGCACCTTCATCCTGATGAAGGGAACTACTGTTGTTACCCGTCAGATGCAGAGGTAATCTACAGCCACTACTCAGATAGATGGGAGGAATTCCAGAAGACCCTCACTCCTAAAACGTTTCGGGAGGGAATTCCATGCTACTTCGAGGTGTGGCAGGATAAGCATATGACACAGCTTCGTTACTGGTTCTGGTACAACTTCAATAGGTTTCCGAGAGCTCCGCTCAGACTCGGTGAGCACCTCGGAGACTGGGAGCATGTAGAGGTCAGGATATACTCCGAGGCTGAAGTCATCTGGCTACTCTCAAACCATCTGAAGAGCCGTCTTGCATCACTTCCACTCTCCCTGACCCTCCCAGGTTTCAATACCAGCGAGCCAATGTTAGACCGTAGGCACATTCATGCATGGGCAGCACTCGGTTCGCACTCGGTCTATCCCAGTCCAGATAGCAAGCCATACTGTGTCGGTGGAGTCCTATGTGACAAGATTGCTGACGGAGGCTCAGTCTGGAAAACAGAGAAAGATTTGGTCGACCTCAAGAGCGCTAACTTCTACAGTTTTCAGGGACGGTGGGGCGACTCACGTGCACCTCGTAGCCCCACAAATGACTACAACAACAGGTGGCGCAATGCACCCAATCTGAAGCCAAGAATAAAGACCGGTTAATGGAAGGCATGCCAATAGGATAGGAAAAGGGACTCCTCGCGCAGCGGCCTCAATCAGACGGACTGGGAAAGGGGATCAGGACAAGCGCTCCAATGAACCCTTACAGTCTTGCAAACCTTTTGAATCCTCATGAATAGCGATATGGTGAGGGAAATGTATGGAAATAGGCAAGTGCCCTAAATGTGATGCTTTGTTAGAACATGATGACATTATTGGGAAACGAATCAATGTACATACTAATTCGCATTTCGCATACATCTGCAAGCGTTGTGGATACACTATTGGCTTTAGCTCAAGCAAAACAGAACTGCGATAGACTCTGGAGAACCATTTGAGCCGATGGCTAGGCTAGATGTCTGTGCTTTGACTCTAGAGATATGGTTGGCAGGCAAAGCGCACTGTGACACCACTCATGTGAATCATGGCAAGGTACGAGTCTTCAGAATCCTGCTATTTCATAGTCCTTATTATAGTAGGCGAAAATACTGTGGTAATACAGCGGACTAGTTTCTGCTTACCATGTGAGAGAGATTAATGTTAAGAATTGGATATGTAAGCAGTTTTGCACCCAGAGAGTGCGGAATAGCGACCTTTACAGAGGACCTGACAAAGAGTATTGACGCACTCCACGTTTTAGAACCGTCAAGAATTATTGCAATAAATGAGCCGGGTGCCCACTACAACTACGGCAATGAAGTAGTGATGCATATTGAAAGTGACGACCTGAAAACATATCGCCAAGCGGCTGATCGAATCAACAGATCGAACCTCGATCTGGTAAACGTGCAACATGAGTTTGGACTCTTCGGCGGAAAATGGGGGGACCACCTATTGACATTCCTCAGAGAACTGAAGAAGCCCTGCGTTACGACAATGCACACAACACTAGCGTCCAACTCGAGTGTCTTCGACTCACCAAAGAGCGCAGCGACCCATACTGATGTGGTGAAAGAGATAGCGAAAAGAAGCAGCGCAATTGTGGTCATGACAAAGATGGCGGCGAAAATCCTCGAAGAGGACTATGGAATGAACGCGGATAAGATAAGGGTTATTCAGCATGGAAGCCCAGCTATACCCTTCGTACCGAGTCAGCCAGAGAAGAGAGCATTGGGCCTTGAGAGAAGAATTGTATTGTCCACCTTTGGTCTCTTGAGTCGAGGCAAGGGGATTGAGAGTGCAATCAAAGCCTTGCCCTATATTATCAAAGACTATCCAGAAATATGCTATTTGGTGATTGGGGCAACTCATCCGCAAGTAAGGCAGCGTGAAGGCGAGAAATACAGAGAGAGTCTCATGAGTCTAGTGCAAAGCCTGGGGCTTGAGAAGAACGTGAAGTTTCACAATCGTTTCTTGACCCAAGACGAATTGATTCAATACCTAAAGGCAACAGACATCTACATCTGCCCCTACCCTAACAAAGATCAACTCTCAAGCGGGACAGTGACATATGCAATAGCGGCAGGAAAGGCCATTGTTTCCACGCCCTTCGACTACGCATCAGAAGTCCTTGCTAACGGACGCGGAATGCTATCCAAATTCGAGAGCCCGGAGTCCATTGCCAAGAGCATCAAACACCTCTTGAAGAATCCTGAGCGGAAAGCCCGTATGGAGAGACTGGCATATAGATACGGTCAAGGCATGACTTGGTCAAGTATAGCCTCAAAATACGCTTCGCTGTTCGATGAATTGGTTGGTAGAGAGGAGGGCGAGCTCTATGAAGTCACCCTCCATTAACTTCAGTTGGCTTCACTCTCTGACCGACGACACAGGCATCCTCCAGCACGCGAAGTACTCAATCCCTAACAGGAGAGAAGGGTATACAACTGACGACAACGCTCGTGCTCTCCTAGCTGTCCTCACATACCGTAGGTTACGGGAAGAAAAGGAAACCCTAGACCTTGCATGGACATATCTGAGCTTTCTCCTCTATGCTCAGAGGGACGATG
>CAYPUO010000440.1:0-3656 GCA_964413775.1 uncultured archaeon | reverse complement strand
TGTTAGCAGCATCCGCAGTCCACGCCGTGGCTGCGACAAGCTGGATTCCTAGTATTGCTGCCACAAATAAAGAGGACAGTATAACTAGTCGTTTCTTTGAGAGTGTTTTCTCTTTCAACATGAAATTCTCTCCCTCAATTGCGCTCCCCACACCAGCGTGCGGGGGCCTACACCTCTCTCGAGGTAAACTGACGATGGGATTGCGGAATATAAAGGGTTTCTGAGAAAAAGCTAAAATCTGCAACGTCAGCAGGCGTTTTCTGGCGTTTTTGTTGCACTTATGGAGCATCAGGTCTCAAAGCCATTCGTTTTGAACCCAAGTACCTAGAAATCCTGTCAATCCGTCATTTCTGCAGAGCTCTGGCTTAACAAACGGCCAGTTATTCGGAACTGCGCGCTGCTATATAATCGACCATTCCAGTAAGATTGCATTGGAACAGTGAGGGAAGTAGAGCAATAATGAGGGCATCCGTCGAAATGATAATCCATTGATGCGTCTCGTGCATCAAGCTCCTCTTCCTTTCGCAATACTGGCGTCTGGAACAGCGATATCCATCCAGCAATACCAGAGAAACATGTGAAACGACGATTCCGATTGGCTCCAGATAATGCCCTGAACCTATTATGATGAAACTCGGGCATATCTGAAGGATTGTAACAACTAGATCACAAGACTCAGTGCAAACGAAGACACAATCTTGGGACCAGCCGCCTGGACCACACTAGGACCTCGCTTGTGAGACTCGGCAAAATCAATCAGCAAGAAGACCGCCCCTATGTTGCGACTGAATACCCCACATGTCTTCTGCTACTGCAGGCACGAACGTTCCCGTCCAGATAGCGAATCCGATGGCCACTACACGCAATAGCATCAGCAGGCCCATCGCGAGGATGACATATGGAGATAGCTCAAACTCATCGTACGGCTCTGAAACGCCCACTATCCTGTATATGGCATCAGGAAATCTGCCGTGTGACCGAGAATACCCACACACTTGGTGGCCCGAGAAACGAGTGTGATACCGCCTCTCGGGTACACACTGCCTGAGCCGTCACTGCTGGCCGTGAGCGTCACCGAGATGAAGATTCAGGTGTATCACCTCGTGCCGCCTCGTTGTGTTGACGCCACTCGTGGAGTGATATGAGGAGAAAACCCAGCGGGGCCAGAGGAATCAGGCCACCTATGGATGGAATGACCATGGCATAGATGTCGAGCACATATTGACTCGGAGCGAGCAGCGGGAACAGCATCATGACGAGGAACCATGCAATGAGAAATCCAAGGCACCGCAGAGGACGATCCAAGAGCCAGTCGGTGGCAGTGGTAATCCTCCTTCTCCTCACCACCGAGATGCAGCCCACAACCAAGCTGACGAACACGTTGCCGAGCTGCAGGGCCATGATGAATGTTTCAACAAACGTGAATGCCATGGTCAATTACCTCTGCTCATTCAATGACTCCATTTAGGATAAGCACACCGATGCCAACAACTGCTAGACCAGTCACAAACTGGATGACACCAGCAACAACGTTCTTGGAAACTTCGTCACCTATCAGATCCTTTGCCGGGTTCTTGTCTATCAGCTCTTCAGCAGATTTCTGGAGGACCTGCTCATTGTATCGCTGGTTTAACCGGATTCCAGCGGCAATTCCAAAACCACCCATGCCAGCATATTGGAGTCCCTTCACAATACACTGAAGTCCTACATCAAGACGCTCAAGAGTCCCGTCATGCATAGCACAAAGATCGCACCATATGGCGTAGCCAATAGAAACCCACCAAACGCCCATAGCAATACCCCATGCTATTGTCACTGCAGGATTCGCGCCTACAAAGATTCCGAGCCCAAAGGCTACCATGCACAGTACGTCCGAGATATTCCACGGACTCAGCGCACAGTCAGAAACGCTCTGAAGTCTCAAGACGGCATTCATTATCTCTTGGACAGCTGCGTTTCCAACAAATCCAGCTAGAGTATGACATTGATATCTTACCTTTCGGACGAAATCCAAGTGATTGCCAAGGACCCAATATTCCTAACTCCCATCGCCTCAATTTGGATACCCGTGTTTGTCCGTTGCTAACGTCCTCCTAATGGTGTTCTGATAAGCACGGATGCTGCAACCACGGAAGTGTACCCTATGAGGAGTAGCTTCCATGCTAGAAACATGCTACTCGCTTCCGGCATCAGGTCGAAGAACTCCATGAATCATTAATCTCTGTCTTCGTAATATCAAATAGAAAGGCCGTGGCTGTAAGGCACGAGTCTTTCAATGCAGGTACATCGCCAAGAAGAAAGAAAGGAACGGTCAGCATCACATGGTGCCAGGCCGTTCAGTCATACAATCTCAAATCGCTAATCTGATGATAAGGCCACTCCGTTGATATATACTCCTTCTCCGGGCAGTTGCCTGTGGGTCGAGTGACACCATCAGTACCATTAGGATGACCAAGGACGGTGAACTGCTAACCTCCTAAATCAGGGGTGGGACGGTCGCCCTTTCAAGTAAACAACTAGGTCTCCGATTAGAACCATCGCCGGAAAGAGGATGAGGAACACCCAGATGACACTCATCATAGAGATGCTATCCCAGTATGGATATGAGAGTGACCAGATGCCGAGATCAGCCAGGAGAACTCCCATGCAAGAGGACAGAATCCACGCAACTGACCAGAGCCGCCTACGCTTAAGGTGGAGTTCCTGTATTCCTTTGATTAGTCGCTCACCTGTGAAGGGCGCGCGACGCCTGATAGGAGGCTCTGTCTGCCCCCGTTGGTCACCGTGGTCAGGTGATTTCACGCCCTCCTGCAAGATTACACTCCCCAGGTAGGAAAGCGCAAAGCCTGCGAACAGGACCACTGAGGACAGAATGAACCAAACATCATCAATCTGCATCATGTATCAACATCTCCGCTATGGAGGTACATATGTTAGGAAGTGCGCCCACATGAGCAAGAATGCAGCGGCCATTATCACGAAAACTAGGGAAGTCCAAGCTCCCGGTAGCTCCAGTGCTGAGGCAGATGAGCTTGGCCAGAGCCACTTGAGGAGTTTCATTATTGCAACAGCGGGGATGCCTCCAAGTTGCTTAACTCCGCACGCAACGAAAACCATCGTAAACGTAAGGAGTTGGAAGATCTGGGCCATGCCGCCAGCGCTCTTGACATGATTGTCGACCATAACATGCGATGACCACCAAACATAAGCAGTGATACCAAGCATCGCCAACAGAGTTGCTGCAACACCCCAGAAACCGGTAGACGGATTCTTTTCTGCAGCCCAAGCCACTAGATAGAGACCGAACAGCATCAAACCAACTTCTGATGTCCACAGCCAGAAAAGGTCTGCGTTGTTGTAGTCATCCTCATTTGTCCCCATCGTGTCCACCTGAACCACCTCCGCATTCCCGAGCAAGTCCACCGTCATACTGAGAATCGTAGTCGTCACAGAGGTCGGGTCCATAACTACAATATGAAGTAGTGGCCACCAGCCTGTCCAGTAGGTGTTAATGAGACTCATTGCAGTCGTAAGCAATGTGTCTGATGCCGCTTTCGATTCTGGAGAATAGGTCTGGTCGCTGCCATCGGACTGTCCCTCCTCTACTGGAGGAGCGGAAGGCGGTCGAACTATGTTCAAAACACCCACGACGTTGA
>CAYPUO010000439.1:0-3666 GCA_964413775.1 uncultured archaeon | reverse complement strand
ACAGCCCTTGTGCTCTGCCATGAGTCTTGCAGGAGCCTCTTCTCCGTCCCAGACAATTGCTAGGTCAAGGTCGGAGCTAGCTGTTGCAGTTCCCTTTACAACTGAACCGTATGTGAAAATACCACTAACTTGTTTTCTGTTCTTCCATTCATCGACTGTGTCTTTTAGAGATGTTTGGAATTTCCGATGAAGGTCAATCATAATCTATGCCGTCCTGAACCTAGTTGAATGATACACATTTCAGGATAAGAATGTACACATCACCGACCTCTAGCCATGTTTGGAACTTGTCATCTCGAGTGTTCACTACGACCTAGGAACGTAGCTCGACTCAAAAGCATCGGCACATTTCTCACTGCAGAATGTCTGGACCTTCCCCGCTATGGTTCGTGTCACTGCATTGTTCGCATCCAGTGTTTCGCCACAATACGAACAGACTTTCATCATGTCTGTTGCAGGGCCGCAACATGGAGTCAAGACCATTCTCTTCAATTCTCTCTGAATGTCAATGAATTCCTGACTATCTGATAGGAACACAAATGACATCTCAGTCAGTATGTCGTTCAATACTGTTGAGTCCATGTCTATTTCCTTGAGGTGGACTGCAAGGTACTCCATCGCTTCATCAACCATCTCAACTTGTCGAATTAAGAGGTCCTCGAGGCGCTGATGAGTCCCACCTGTCGCCCTGACATCAAAGCCCTTCTCAAATAGTGTCAGGAACTGCTGTACAAGATTTCCACGCATTTTTGCACTTGATACAAGGAATACCTTTGCTGTGCGCCGATAGTATATTCCCCTCTTTGTACTACTCTCCTTTCCTTCTGGAACAAACTCCTCGACGAGGCCTTGCTCAATCAGTTTGGGCAAATGGTAGTAGCAGTTGTACGTTGAAAGGTCCATTTCGCCAAGGTTCATTTGAACAATCTCTGGGACGGTCATCCAAAACCTCTTGACTACGCGTTCCTCCACAACCGTTGTGGTGACCTTCGTACTATCTTCCTTTTCGATGACTTCTCTTTTCTCTTCCTTCTTCAGACTATCAATTCCCTTTCGTAGAGTGACAAGAATGGTCCTTTTGACAGGGTCAATAAAGGATTCAACAAGCTCTGGATCTGTGATTGTGAAATAACTGCGTACTTTGGACTCTGGAAGCCAACCTGGATACTCTGACAATTTGCCTTCCGTGTCTGCCGAGTGACTTGCGGTCATTCAACCACCACTAAGGTGATTACGAACGCATGCTTATTATTGCATCGGTTGAACCAATTGGATGTAATTGTGTAATATGTACACTTTACTAGATAACTTTATAAGAAAGTGTAATATATACACTATATGTAATAATACTGTGCGAGCCGTACACCAAGTGTGGTGAAGGGCGCGCATCCTACGAGGTACATAAAATGGCATTGAGTATCATCAAAAGGAAGTCACAGGGTCGTTGGGAGTGCGTCGAATCAAAGCATCGAGCCACTGACATCTCTGACTCTTATGTGCGACATATTGGGTCTTTCATAAGGTAACCAATTTATTCTCTCTCCTCCAACGAGTTGAAACCGGGAGCATCACAGTGTGGTGCTCCCAGAAATCCCATTCATTGTTGTTGAGCAACCATATTCTGAAAAGAAGGTGATATCGCATGAAACTGAGAACAACTAGAACTAAGGCAGGCTCCATGGACTCTCGTGTCCTTGAAAGCAATCCAGCTTACATCTATCTAAGAGGTCCTCCCGTGCTGAATAGATAGGTGAAGCCTTACTCGTTTCATAGACAAGCAGTAACTGCGAGATCGGAAGGATGCAGCATCCGCTTGTTGTCTATCTTTTTTTCATTACCAGACACTATTAATAGTGGAAATACAGTCAGATGAAAATGAGTGAAAGACAGTGGTCCGTCTAGATAGTCGAGCGAACAATGAGCTCCGTCCAACAACAATTACACGGAACTATCTAAAATATCCCGAGGGTTCTGTCCTGATATCCACAGGCGAAACAAAGGTAATCTGCACAGCATCAGTAGAAGAAGGTGTGCCAGGGTGGTTGAACGGCTCCGGACAGGGCTGGGTCACAGCAGAGTATGGTATGCTGCCTCGAGCTACCAACGAGCGAACAAACCGGTACAAGGTTAGCGGGCGCGACCAAGAGATTCAGCGTCTCATTGGACGGTCACTACGAGCTGCAGTTGACATGAACCGAATAGGTGATAACACAATCAAGATTGATTGCGACGTTATCCAAGCTGACGGTGGGACTAGGACAGCATCAATTACTGGTGCTTATGTAGCAATGGTTGATGCACTAGAATACATGGTAGATATGGGACTAATACCTGATCTGCCTCTAAAGGGGAATGTTGCTGCTGTCAGTGTAGGGCTCATCGATGATGAGTGTCTGCTTGATCTCTGCTATATTGAGGATTCGGCAGCGCAGGTAGACATGAATGTTGTCATGCTTGATGATGAATATGTTGAGGTGCAAGGCACCGGGGAACACTCCACCTTTAGTAGAGCGACGTTGGATGAACTTCTTGATATTGCCAGAAAGGGTATCAGTGAACTAATTCAGTTTCAGAACAGTGCATTTGAGAAATAGATGGGTCATATGTCCAGCAGTTTCCATTTCATGCTGGCCACAAGTAGGGCAGTCAGTACATCGCACTTCTAATTCATGTGGCATCCTACAACGAAACTGCTTAGTCGTTGCGTAAGCTTTAATTAGAAATTCTTCGCGATTATATTGCTCATGTCGAGTAGAAGCTCATTATCGCGGCTTTAGAGAGGTCGTGAATCAAAAATCGCTCTGGCGAATCTCGACGTATAGCAACCTTTAAATCCGGGCCTAAGCAGGCTGCCGGAGCGCGTGTCTGTTGGATGCGTGTACAGGTCCACAAGACCTCGAAAGAGGCTCCGCCGAGAGGGTCGAGACAAGTACCCTTGATGAGGGGATCCATTGAGAAAAGACCTAGAGGGGTCACTCACAATGGAGGACAAGTCATTCGTTAGTCAGTTGATGCCGTGCATCGTAAGACTGATTCTCGAGACTGCAGAGGATGATTGGCAATCGTACACTTAAGGTGGAATAATATAACTGATACAATCCTTGGAGTGACAGATTAATTCTGTCCGGCAGGTAATACCGTGCCGGGTGCATGAGTAGAACTGCTAATGCTGTACGGTCGCTGGTGGATGACTTGGTTGACAAGCCGATGAAGGGCGCGACTAGCTGCGATATGCCCCGGGTAGTTGCATGAAAACTTTGATCCGGGGGTCCCCGAATTGGACATCCTCATATGGGCTAATACCCTGTATGGCTCCAGTGTCGCAACTGGAGTGGGTACGCTCTGAACTGAAGCATCTTAGTAAGAGCAGGAAAAGAAATCAATAGAGATTCCCCTAGTAACAGCGAGCGAACGGGGAATAGGCCAAACCGAATCTCTGAGCGAGGAGTTCAGGGAGATGTGGTGTGTGGGTACAGAATATATCGCCGACGAACCTAAGACGAAGTCCTCTGGAACGAGGTGGCGTAGAGGGTGACACCCCCGTAGTCGTAAAGTTCGGGCGTTTTTTGTATTCCCGAGTAGCGCGGATTGGTGATTTCGCGTGAATGTCCCAGGCGCAATCTGGGAAGCCTAAATACTATGTCAAACCGATAGTAAACTATGTAG
>CAYPUO010000438.1:0-3667 GCA_964413775.1 uncultured archaeon | reverse complement strand
ATGACCATAGAGCCCATCATGAATGAGCACTCACCGACTTTCTACACAGGGCCCAATATTTGAATTCGTTCTGCTTCGCTAAGCAATTTCCTTTTTTCAAGAATTTCAGAAACCTTTGCAGGAGTTAGCTTCCTAATTTCAGAGCCGCTTCTCATAGAGGAGAGTTTCTTTTCTCTATATAAAAGGAACACTCGTCATCTAGTGGAACATTGCCGTTATATGGTGGTTTTATGGTGTTCGGAGGGTCATCTGCGTACCTGGCTCACCGATGCTCTGTGCGGCTACCGTACCAACAGCTTCACCGGGTTCTACGAGTGCCCGTTCATACGAGTCTACCACATTATCGCAGATTGTATCAAACTCCTTCTTGGTGATGTCAACATCTTTTACCTTTGTTTCAAGCTCCTCCTGCACCTTAGGAGGAAGTCTTTTCTCTTCCCTCATCTGGGCAAAACGTTTCTCCATATGCTTCTGGAGTGCATCGTTACTGGACTTTGCACTGGCGGATGATCCACTCGAAGCTTTCGAACCCGACTTCGTAGACTTCTTGGTTGTTCCTTTCTTGGACATCTTTCTAGCCTCCTACTTCATCCTGCCTTTACCAAGGACTTTCTCGATAGCGATATCAATGTTAACTGACCGACCGTGATCTGATTTGCTCGGGTCAACACCATCATCACCGAACTTGAACTGTACAATCGTACCCGGTGAAGTCCGCACGGTCCCATCGGTTTCCACCTTCAGGTCCTGTAGTGCAGTCATGAGTCTCCGCTGCATATACCCTGAAGTTGAAGTACGGACAGCAGTATCCACAAGACCCTCACGACCACCGGCAGCATGGAACCAGTATTCGATGGGATCGAGGCCACTCTTGTAGCTTGAACTCACAAAGCCCCTTGCTCTTGCACCAAGGTCACCACGCGCGAAGTGTGGTAGTGTCCGTCCAATATAGCCCCTGCTGATACGACCACCACGCACTGACTGCTGTCCTACAACAGCTGCCATCTGTGAGAGGTTAAGTCGTGAGCCGCGTGCACCTGTCTGTGCCATGATAACGGCAGAGTTCTCAAGACCGAGATGTTCCCCTGCAATTGCACCTGCCGAGTCACGGGCCTCTGCAAGGGTGGCTTGTATGCGCTGTTCGAGCGTTTCCAGAAGAGTCTGGCCAGGGTTGGCATCAAGCTCGCCTCGTTTGTAAGTTTCGATAAGCTGGTTAACCTTAGTGTCAGCTTCGTGAAGGATGACCTTGATACGCTCTTCCGCCTCATGAGGTAGTGTGACGTCATTAAGGCCCATTGAGAACGCTCTGTCAGTAATCAGGCGGATCAACATCCTGCCCACAGAATCCATGAACTTCCTCGCTGTTGTGGGGCCCTTTTCTTTGATAATACGGTGGAAGAGCGAGTCAGGCTCGCCAGCACCAAATGCCTTCTCATCGACTACACCAAACAAGAGTTCGCCGTCACGTACAACGACATACGAGTCATAGGGACAATCAGCCAATTCGCACTTCTGACATTTCCTGCAGACATTTGCCTTGAAGGAGATATTGATGTCTTGAGGAATGAAAAGACTGAATATCTGTTTGCCCGTCCAAAGAGGAATAGGCGCCTTAATTGCGGGAGAAGGCAGTTCGCCTTCAAATCCTGTGACCGCAGTAAGCTGGTTCACTTGGTTCAGTGTGTAGAGACTCGACTTCCTCGTAAGGAGAAATGCTGCTGAGATGTAGTCTTGTAGTGCTCCGATAATGGGACCGCCGTATCTTGGTGAGAGAATCTGTTCCTGTACCCGCATGAGAACTCGTGCTTCTGCACGGGCCTCCTCGGACTGAGGGACGTGGAGATTCATTTCATCGCCATCAAAGTCTGCATTATACGGCGGACAGACATAGAGGGCCAGCCTGAATGTCCTGTAGGGCATTACTCTGACCTCATGGGCCATGATGGACATCCTATGTAGAGATGGTTGCCTGTTAAACAGGACAATGTCTCCTGAATCGAGATGTCGCTCGACAACAAACCCAGGCTCTATGGTATCTGCAATGATAGTGCGATCCTTCACAAAGCGTAAGTCAACTCTCCTTCCATCACTTCGAATAAGATAGTTGCACCCAGGATGCCTGTCAGGACCACGGATTACCAGATCCTTCATCTTCTCAATGTTCCATTCAGTAACACGTTCAGGAATGGTAAGAATTGTAGCAATCTGCTCGGGTACACCGACTTCGTTCATGCTGATGTTTGGATCAGGAGAAATCACAGTACGAGCTGAGAAGTCCACACGCTTACCAGAAAGATTGGAACGAAAACGCCCTTCCTTGCCTTTGAGACGTTGTGAGAGCGTTCGCAGTGCTCTCCCAGACCTGTGCCGAGCTGGTGGGATACCACTGACACCATTGTCAAAGTAGGTTGTAGTATGGTATTGGAGGAGCTCCCAGAGGTCCTCAACTATGAGCTGAGGCGCACCAGCCTCTAAGTTCTCTCTCAATCGCTGATTGATACGAATAATGTCAATGAGCTTATGGGACAAGTCGTCCTCAGACCTGACACCGGACTCTAGGGTGATTGAGGGCCTGACGGTGACAGGTGGGACAGCCAGTACTGTCAGAATCGACCACTCAAGCCGAGCTGCATTGGGGTTGATTCCGAGCAGTTGGTAGTGCTCGTCAGTTATATTCTCAAGACGCGCCCTGATGTCGATAGGTGTAAGCCTGACTGAACCAGCATCACTTACTTCGTAGATGGAGGTGGGCTTCTCAAGTTTCAGCTTCAGTTGTTCTGCCTCACAGTGCGGGCAGCTCTTCACCTTGGCTGCACGTTTCAGAATCTCCTTAGAGAGGTTAGCCGTCCGCTGACCAATCTCAGGATATCTCTTGAAGAGCTTCTTGAAGTGGTCAACCTCTTCATCTGTAAGTAGGATTTGGTTACATTCTCTGCAGATTGCTCTCAGAACCTTATGGATGACTTTTGCATATCCCGCATGCATGACAGGTCTGGCAAGCTCGATATGACCAAAATGGCCCGGACAGTTGCCAACTCTATTGCCGCATGTCCTGCATCTCTGACCAGGATCAATGACTCCTAGTCGAGGATCCATGATACCGCTCTATAGGGGAACTGGGAAGTCCAGCTCTCACTCTATGGGGTATCCGTCCTCGTCATAGGTGTCTGCCACGACTATCTGTGCAACTGACATTTTCCGGATGTCTTCAGGACTGAGTAGGCCGAATTCTATACTATCAATCTTCTTTGTTGTGCTTGCCATCACCTTGAGATTCCATCCCCTATTGAATTACCTCTACAGAGTGGGATACAGCATATCATCTAATGCAGGGGTGTATCAATGAGTAGCCTTGGTTCTCAAGAAGACTGATTATAATAGTTATGGTATGTCTTAAGTAGACAGAAGAACGACTCGAGTCCTTCATTCAAGCCACACAGCAAGAAACAGGTAGTATTAGGGTGTTCATCCATTCAATATGGCGGTCTGGCTCTGGTGTTACACTCCCAAGCTTCTATAAACAAGGACAGGTTATCTCTAATCTTCTGCGAGTTGTAGTTTGATTGTGTTCCTCAGCTTGTCAGTTCTAAGAAAAAGAGAGGAGTACAAAAACCAGTACTCCTCTTCTGAATCTAGTGGATTCATCTGAATCCGTTGTACCAAACCC
>CAYPUO010000437.1:0-3675 GCA_964413775.1 uncultured archaeon | reverse complement strand
TTCTCGAGGAAACACTTTTGCGTCTCCAACCCATGAAGCCGTCTTTCCTGGGGCCACCATGAGATAGGCCATCGGAATGGTTTCAATACCGGTTAGCTTTACACCCGGGGCGGCAAGTGCCTGTGCGCCAATAATCCAGTACGGGTTTGTGCTGTTCAGAAGGCTCATGAAAAACATGGCATCTGCTTCCTTGGAAACTCCAGTGATATTGCCGGGAAACAGTATGGTAGGGATGTCAACTGCCTCTGTAATCGCCTTGACTGATGAGTCGATGAACCCAAAGATTGTGCTTCCGCCAATCATTATCGCATCAGTACCTGCTTTTTCTGCGAGCCTTGCGGTTTCAACAATGTCCTCAAGTGTTGTAGTGAGCGGATCGGGATCAAGCAGAGAAAAGTGAAGGGCTCCTTCACTCTGGATTTTCTCAATGATATACTTCCATACCTTTCCAGACATCAGTCAGCCTCCACAGGCAATGGAAACGATTGCTAGGGGCTTTTTTACGCTTTTGGTGTTGATTCATCCTCGATTCGTGCCGATTTCGACTCATCCAAATTTCGGGAAGAACCTTCCAGTTCGTTTCATGTACTCTCCGTAGACACCGCCAAAGTGGTTCAATAGACTATTCTCCTCGATTCTCGCAACTGCATAGTATCCCCAGATTCCCACAAACAATAGACAGGTGACAACTGAAGGCAGCATCAAGAACAATCCAATAAAGCAGATGAAGTAAGATGTATAGGATGGGTGTCGCACTCGCGAATAAGGACCAGATGTGATGAGCTTCTGATCTTCTGGCATCTCCCAGGACGTTGCCATGTCTTGACGCTCGTATCGTGCCCAGCTGTGGAGTGTGATCCCAAAGAGAAGCATAATGAGTCCTGTTCCCCATACTATAGTAGGAGAATCATAGTAGAAGGGATAGGAGAAGCTGGTAATGAATTCTCCAACTTGGAACAACCAAGCAATGGGGATTATCAGGACCAGTAGAAAGGCCAAGAGTGTTGAGAATATTACAGCAGCCAGCGCGACTTGTGGGAGTTGGAAGTGTGGCTCTCTGAAGATCATCCCTGGTCTTGTTCTCGCTTTCTTCAGGTCAAGGTAAAGATGGAGGGTAACATCAATGGAAGCAAAGACACCCACAATAGGACCCGCTATTGAAAATTCAAGCATATCTTACCGTATCCTGACCGACTCATGTATTTTTTTCTCAGGGGCATAACACTCTGGTAGGGATGCCAAACATGTTCATTATTCGACATTTCAAGAGCACTTAATGATAGTTTTCTCAACCTTTATTATGACTTCTGTTTGACTGTGGTCAAATACCGGCGCGAGGTTCGTCCTCAAGCAGTGTCTTCTAGGATTGTGACCCAATGACAACAAGCGACCCAGCTCCTGAAAGCGATGTGGGTGTAGAATCTCAAGCAGTGTCTGCGGATGATGGAGTACGGATTGGTGTGTTCCCCTGTAAGTGTGGGAAGAATATTGGTGCTGTAGTGGACATCGACGCAGTTGCAGAGTATGCGAGGACCCTCCCGGGAGTTGCCCATGTGCAGGTGAATACCTATACCTGTGCAGATCCTGGACAAAAAGAGATTCAACAGGCCATCCGTGAAAACAATCTGAATAGGGTCGTCGTGGCCTCGTGTTCCCCCACAATGCATGAAGACACTTTCAGAAAAGCTGTGAAAGGAGCCGGACTTAACCCATACCTCTGCATAATGGCGAATATCAGAGAACATGTTTCGTGGGTCCATCAGCACGATCCAGAAGGAGCAACCCTGAAGGCGAAAGAACTCATTGCAATGTCAGTCGCAAAGGCGGCATCTCTGGTGCCACAACCTGAACTGGATGTGCCAGTCACACAGGCTGCGCTGGTCGTGGGTGGAGGAGTAGCAGGTATGCAAGCATCTCTTGACCTTGCAGAGATGGGATACAAGGTGTACTTGATAGAAAAGGAACCTACAATCGGAGGCATAATGGCCACCCTTGACAAGGTGTTCCCTCAGAATGACTGCAGCATCTGCATTCTAGGACCCAAAATGGTCGACGTGATTCAGCACCCTAATATCAGAGTCATAACCATGGCTGAAGTTGACGAGGTGTCTGGCTATGTAGGCAACTTCTCGGTTAGAGTGAAGCAGAAGCCACGATATATTGACACAGATGCATGCACTGCCTGTGCCGAGTGTATCGAAGTCTGCCCAGTTGATGTGCCAAGTCGTGTTGACCAAAACCTGACTTGGAGAAAAGCAATCTATATACCATTTCCACAGGCAGTGCCCTCATCTTTCCTGGTTGACCCGGATGCATGCCTTGGTATGGATCTCTTGAGATGTGGAAAGTGCTATGAGAAGTGTGAACAAAACGCTGTAGTTCCTGAGGATGAGGGAAAAAGCATTGAGTTTGATGCGGGGGTCATTATTCTTGCCACGGGATTTACACCAGCGAATCCCGCGAAAGTGCCACGATTGGGCTGGGGACGTTATCCCAATGTCATCACGACGCTGGAATTCGAGAGGCTCATCAATGCTGCCGGACCTACAGAGGGTAAGTTGGTCAAACCTTCTGACTTAACACATCCAAATTCGGTCGCTATCGTACAGTGTGTTGGGTCAAGGGATATCCACTCGAGGTCAGGCTGCTCTAATTTCTGCTGCGCAGAGAGTGTGAAGTGTGCTCTGCTAATCAAAGAACACTATCCTGATACAGAGGTTACCATCTACTATCAGGACTTGCGTATGCATGGTAAGTACTTCGAAGACCAGTATCTCAAGGCTCGCGAAGAAGGCGTGAAATTTGTTCGCGGTCGAGTGGGAGAAATCCAAGAGTATCCACACACACGGAACCTCCGAGTGAGTGTTGAAGATACAACACATAACAAACTCCTCATGGTCGACTTCGATATGGTCATACTCTCCATGGGAGCAGAAGGAAATGCGGGACACATCCCCCTCCCTGTTTCGGTGACTCAAGACAACTTCTACATAGAATCACACCCCAAACTCCGGCCTGTTGATACTAGTTCAGCAGGTGTATTCATTTGTGGAGGGGCTGAGTCACCCAAGGACATCCGAGACTCGGTCATACAGGCTAGCGCAGCCGCAGGACGCGCTGCCATAATCCTCCAGCGGGGTAGGTATCCAATTGAAGCTCTCAGCGCCAAGATCAAGCAAGATCTGTGTACTCGCTGTGGAACGTGTGCCAAGCGTTGCCCATATGGAGCCATCACGCAAGACGGCACTGGAAAGTACACAGTAAGAGGAGCTCTTTGCCAAGCATGCGGCACATGTGCAGGCGACTGTCCACAGGATGCAATCTACATGCCCAACTTTACAACTGAGCAGATAATGTCACAGATAGAAACAGCGTTGAAAGATAGTCCAGAAGGAAAGGTAGTTGCTTTTGCATGTGCTTTCTGTTCCTATAGAGGCTCAGACCTCGCTGGGGTCTCACGGATGCAGTATCCTACCAATGCACGTGTAATCCGAGCCATGTGCTCCGGGAGATATTCAACGAAGTTTGCACAGAGAGCATTCGAGCTTGGTGCAGGTGCAGTCCTCTACTCGGGATGCCACTTACCAGCAGACTGTCACTTTCAGACTGGAAATCACTGGATGGCAAAACGAGAGCCTCGAATCAGAGGATGGATGAAGCGCAACAATATTGAAG
>CAYPUO010000436.1:0-3684 GCA_964413775.1 uncultured archaeon | reverse complement strand
GGTCCGGCCAGTGTTGGATAGGGCATTAATTCTGCCTCATCATACAGGCTGCTAGGTACAAAAGCATCAGAGGTCTGCGCTGAAGCGAATGTCATGCCGCTGACGACTATAAGGAGAACTAGACCAAGAACTGCGCCGTTCCTCAGGTAGTCCGTCCTTTTGCACCCTCTTGTACAATGCTCCGTCAGCTGCAAATAAATCTCACTGATGGAGAACGACCCGATTCCCAGTTGAGCGTATATTCAAAGGAGGAATCCTAGTTGATGGGGAGGTCTATCTCTCCATAGCCAAGGTCTTCGACTACATGTCGCTTAGAAGGCTCTGTGGCTGCAGGAGCCGATTCAGAGAGTTTTATTCTGGAAGTAATAACTTGCCAAGTAATAATTGCACCGAGAATGAACACCAAACCTAGGGAGGGGAGTCCGAGAAACAAGGGTGACGGGATTAGCATAATTGCACCAAATCCTGTGAAAGCCAACATACCAAGTGTTAGCCCTAGTAATATGCAGTAGAGGGCACCGCTCACAACCATGGCTTGATTTGCGAAGTCACTATCTCTGCGGAGAAGACTGACTATGTCTGCTATAAGTCGGATTACTGGCACAACAAAAAACAGAGACACGAAAAAGGGACTTACGATGAGACTGCCTATTTGGGCCTGGGCAGTTGACAACTGCCCCATATATTGATTGTAGTCACTCACCATACTCCGCATAAAGCTCGACTGGTAGTTCACTACGCCAATGATCCATATGAGCACGAATCCTGTCACGCACAGATCAATGAAGCTCTGGAACCGACCTCTTCGTCCGATAATCGTCGAGCTCTTCTTAGATTCAATTTTGCCTTTCCGCCAAAGGAAATAGAATGTGTCAATGACCCATCCCCCCATTATGAGTAGGACAAGCGGGACAATGAAACTGAGGTTGAGTATCAGAGGCGCAATCTCAGATGCACTAGTGGTCCCTAGTAGATAGACGATTAGGACAACCAACCCTATTACGACATTCCATCCAAGGGTATGCCGAAGTGATTCATGATATCTGGCCTGGAGGTCCTCCCAACTTGCTGAGCTGTGTGGTTCAGGTGTCTTCGGTGAAGTCTTCTTTGTACTATCCTCCTTGTGTTCTGGACTGCAGGGAGTTGTGCTCTTGTCATGCCATAGAGTCTGTCCCCTAGCCACCACACTATAGAGGAGGTAGACGCTATACACTATCCAGAATGGCCAGTAGAGCGCACTGACCGAATAATACGATGCGGTGTGCCTAATCCAGAGGTAGTAAGGACCCTGTAAGATAATCATCATGAGGTAATTGCCAACTAACAGTGTGACTAGAGTACTGAGAAATTCTCCTAGGTCATGCCTTCTTGTTGCGCCATTGGTCCACCTATCGTATAGGAACAAGAATCTGATGCTCACTGCGATGACTAACGCATACATAAAGGCTTCAACAAATAGAGGTATCGCCAGAACAGCAAAAGCGTAGCCTATTGCGACCGCTGAACCGAGTGTGGCAAGCATGTCGATGAAAAGCATGAATCTTGACTGATCCCGAAATACTCCCTTGGGGAAGGTAAGCGATCGTCGAAGAATCGGCCATGTCTTCTGCTCCTCATTCCAGAGAATGGTGCCCTTCATCTTAGCCCTTGCGATGTTTAGTATCTGCAGCCCTACTAGCACAGGCATCTGAATCAGGCACGCGAAGATAACAACGAACCTGATTACATCGTACGGATTTGCAACTGCAAAGAGGACAATCGAGAGGAGAGCGGTCCAGAACACACTGGCGATAGCCGCTTTGAGCAACGAGCCGCCATATGATGCCGCCTTCCCAGTCCTGCGATCTTCAGTGATCTCATCATAGTGTTCTTCTTCTGGGGCTTCCGAAGTTAACGGAGTTGTTCGCTCGTTAACAATGGAAATTCTCTCAACCCATAATTCGGGAGTCACCGCAGTAAGTCGAACTAGGACATACGCTCCGAGGATTATCGCAACTGGCGAAAATATCCACCCTACAGAATAGTAATAATGATAGTAGCCCTGGAACACGAGGAATCCAAAGCCCAGATTAAGAGCAAGCAATGTACAGATTTCCAAGACTGCATCAATTCTGACAAACTGAGAGGGATCTATCCCCTTCATGCGTTTGTCAATAACCCAATACCGGGCCACCAGCAAGGGAATGACAAGCCACCATCCGGGTACAAGCATCAGCAATACAATTGCGCCTGCCGTGAGGATTGCTTCCATTTGGATTGCTTCTCGGTTCTGGACCGGTAAGAATCCATCAGGGAATGACGCAATGCGCTGAATGAAAGGCCAGTCCGGGTATGATCGTTCGATAGATGTGTTCTTGTTGGTTTCGTTGTATAACATGACCGAGAATGCAAAGCCAATCGAGATTGCCACATAGGTAGGTATGAGCACAGCTGCGAATGTTAACGCAGGGATTGATGTTATGACAGCCCAGATACTAGCAACGGCCACGAAATGGAGAAAGGCCGTGAGTTGAGAAACAGGTCTTCCAGTTGGCGCAGGCCGTTCATTCCTTGGAGATACAGATGGCACACGAGTGCTTGATTTTTCCTCTTTAGTATCTACTATCTCGGTTGTATCATCGTCTGTAAGCATCGAAGCCTTATACTCTGCGGCAACCTCCGAGGGAGCCCCGAATCTGGCTACTGTCCTCTTGGCTGACTCCTCAGTGAGTGTTCCGCCTCCTTCTTCTTCTGCGGCCTCGATGATGTAGTCTCGTATCTCATCTACTATATCATCAGCTATGCTGTCAGGGAGATATTTCCTCACTAGCGAGAGGTAATTCTCGATGATGTTTAATGCGGCCTCTGTCATAGTAGATCCGCCTCCCTCAACAATTCTGTCAGTTGACTGTTCAGGTCTTGCCATGCTTCCACCATCCTGTCTAAATAGTGCCGTCCTTCTCGGGTAATGAAGTAGTGTCTCCTCTGCCGTCCGTCTTCCACCTGCGTGTGCCCTTCCAGCATCCCGCGTTTTTCGAGCCTTCTGAGGAGCGGGTATGTGGTGCTGGGCTCAACCTGAAGCTCATGATACATGGGCTCGCTGAGCTTCTTCATGATGTCGTACCCATAGCTTTGGCCGGCCGAGATGACTGCAAGTATGGCAAGAGAGAGGGCCCCTCTCCTGACTTCGAGCTTCCATTTATCGTACTCAAGTTCAGGACTCTGGGTTTCTCTTGCCAAAACTGTCACCACGACTTCCCATACATATATCGTGTCACGATACTATGTAGCACGATATATATAGTATGTGGCGCGATATATATTAAAACTTATCGCATTGAGTAGTCATTCAGCCAAACATCTAAATATTGTATCAGCTTCAGAAAGTTGGCCTGAAGGAATAACACATGGATTCAAAGCCTGTGTGCGAGTTTCCCTACATGGAGCTATGTTACATGAGCGATTCTAATGTACCCGATGTCGAGAATCCGGAGATTCTGATTGCGAAATTCAATCCTCGACGGACAGCTGGTCTGATCTTCTATGTTATTGGCATCACAATCTTCATTGTTGGCTGGTTCTTCATGATCGCCAGTTCCGCTCAGTTCATTCAGTTTACAATGGTTGCGTGGCTATCTGGCCTTTGGGCCATGACAGTTGGCATCCTGTCAATTCTCTGGCAGGAGATTAGAAGAAGGTATGTAC
>CAYPUO010000435.1:0-3686 GCA_964413775.1 uncultured archaeon | reverse complement strand
ACCTACACTGTGTGGCCTATGCAGGAGAGATTGTCGCAGAAGCACGAACATCTGTATCGTCGGCATTGATAGAGGGTGGTCTTCAGACGAGATAGGTGAGCGTGCGCTGTTGATTATCTCAAAGATCTGGGCAATCGCCTCACGCCAACTACCGCTTCAAGTTCAAAAGCAGATTCGCTTTGCTTCTCAGTGCAGACACTTCGCTTCAAGAGACGATGATGACTTGCAAATAATAGACACCCTTGCCGCCCTGGGTTATCGTAGTACGCAAAAGAAGAAGCCGTTACTCCAGGAGGCAGAAGAAAGGTTAGACCATCGGATGATGTCATCCTCAGCACTGGATATTCTGAGAAACAAACTAAACGCAATCAGAGGTCTTCACAACAGAGAGGGCGAATAGCAGTTGTTTCTGAGGACAATTTCTGTGATTGGCGGCGCAGACTGCGGCATTGAAACACTTGAGCTAGCTGAGAAGGTTGGAGAAGAGATTGCTAAGAGTGGTGCGGCGCTAATCTGCGGCGGTTTGGGCGGTGTAATGGAATCTGCCTGCAAGGGTGCAAAAAAACATCATGGTATAACAATTGGTATCCTCCCATCCATGGAGAAGGAGAATGCCAATGCGTATGTCGATATTTCGATTCCTACAGGACTTGGATATGCGAGAAACTTCCTCGTTGCCAGAGCAGGTGATGCGGTTATCGCAATCGGCGGTTCAGCTGGGACACTCAGCGAGATGGCGATAGCCTGGTTTTCAGACAAGCCCATTGTTGCTCTAGCATCTTCGGGAGGTTGGGCTGAAAGGCTTGCAGGTGAGAAGATAGACACTCGGAGAGAGGATGTCGTGTTGGCAGCACATAGTGCAGAAGAAGCAGTTGGTATTGTCATCAGAGAGTTGGGCTGGCAAGAATCTCAAGAACGGTGAACGCATGCGTATTATACAAGAAACCTTGGAAGGAAAAGTTGACCATAGCGCAGATGAGATAAGACAACTTACCCACGCAGTGTGCGACCAGTACCGGGCCTTACCGAATGTAATAGACATTCCCGGAGAGAACGTATTCTTCGTGGGGGACCTCCACGGTGAACTGGGCTCTATCCAGAGGGTCCTTGAGGTGTTCCTGAAATACAAAGACCACTCTCTTGTGTTACTAGGTGACTACGCAGATAGAGGTCCTTCACAGGTTGAAACCTTCAACCTTGCTATGGCGATGACTCTTCGATTCCCGAAGAGAGTATTCATGCTACGGGGAAACCATGAAACTGAGAGTGTCTCAATGCGGTATGGCTTCCACGCCGATGTGTTGAGAAAACACTCCGAAGCTGTGTTCTCCGACTATGTTGAGGTCTTTAAGGTGCTCCCCCTGGCAGCAATCAGCACAAACGGAATCTTTGCATGCCACGGAGGTGTCCCGGAGAAGTGCAGAAGTATGGATGATCTGCAGACCCCTGATAGGCATCACGCGGATATTCGAAACGAAGTCCTGTTTCAGCTAGTCTGGAATGATCCAGTGGACTTCAACGGGGATTTCACGAATAATATGAGAGGAATGAACATCCGTTCGTTCGGAAGAACTGCCTTTGAGAGGTTTAAGAAAGACCTTGGCATATCGATGATAATTAGGGCCCACGAGGCTTTCAAGGACGGCATACAGACCTTTTTCGATGATGCACTTGTCAGTCTGTTCAGCGCTTCCTATGGTGGCCAGACTAATCCCAAATTCATACGAATGGGTAGGGATCACCAGTACGAAGTCCTTTCAATCAAGTAATTCCTGCTGCGAAACCTCTTTAAAAAAGACCCACGAAGCTAAGTTCTTAAGGCCCACGCCTTTTTCTTCGGCGAGCAGAGCAAGACGTCTTCGTGTTTCTGCATGATAGGAGAGATGATTGATAATGGTAAAAGTAGCAGTAGTAAAGACCACCCCTAAGACAATCTATGAGGATATAGCTCGACTGCTAGATGCCGCGGAGTACGAGAAACATGTTTCTAAAGATGTGGCCACCACAATCAAGCTTAACCTATCATGGAGCAAGTTCTATCCAGCCTGTTCCACAAACCCCTATGTACTTGATGGACTGCTCCGAAAGATGACTGCAGACGGATACGATCACAAGCGTATTCAGGCAGTTGAGAACGAAACTGTTGTTACCAACATATATGCTGGGACCCGCGGAAACAACTGGTATCCTGTCATCAAGAAACATAGAATCAAGTTTCTCCCACTAATCAAGGCACACTATGTCAACGTCAAGCTCCCTCGAAAGACCCTCGTCCTTGAGGACACTTTTGGTGAAATTATTGCGCCAAAAGAGATCTTTGGAACAAACATCATTCATCTTCCTACCTTCAAAACCCATGGACACACGCAGATGACAGGTGCAATGAAGGACTCGTTTGGGCTCTACCTAACGAAGAATCGACATCTGGCCCACCTCAAGATTCACCAGGTCCTTGTTGACCTCTTGCTGCTTCAACAGACAATCTCACACTCTGAGTTTGTATTGACTGATGGCACAGTCATGGGTGACGGCGCAGGTCCTCGAACAATGATACCAAAGATAGGAAACATCCTTCTCGCAACAAGCGACATGGTTGCTGCAGATACAGTGCAGACACGGATTATGGGTCTAGACCAGAAATCCGTTCACAAGCTACAGATTGCCAATGAACTCGGGCTAGGAGAGTCGAATCTTGAGAATATCGAGATTGTTGGCGACTTCGAGTCAGCTGCAGACCTTCCCAATTTCCACATGAGCCCAGGAAAGAGTCCTGTAATAACGTGGAACCGAGGATTTCTGAAGTTCCCAGGAATGGAAACATTTCTATTCAGATCTCCATTGATGTGGCTTCCTACGCATCTCTCAGGCCTATACCACGACGGAATATGGCTGCCCCTAAAGGGTAAGAAATGGGTAAAGTGGTTCCTCGATGAAACAGAGTGGGGCGAACTCTGGAAGACGTATAACGAGCCGTAGGTGATCAGATTGCCGCTAAGACACTATATCAAACTGATGCGACCTCATCAGTGGTACAAGAACTTCTTGGTCTACCTTGCAATCCTCTTCGTCGATGTCCATGTAGACATCAGTGTAGGTGGACCGCTCCCTGCTGTCCTAAACATAGCTAACTACATACCATTGACGCTCGGCTTCTTCGCCTTCTGTGCCGTTTCCAGCGCAGGTTACATCTTCAATGATATAAAGGACATAGAAGAGGACGCAGTCCACCCAGAGAAGAAGAACAGACCCCTCCCATCTGGTGAAGCTCAGCGCGGCACAGCTGTCCTGCTCGCCGTTGCGTTGATGGCATCGGGGCTCACGCTCTCATACTTCTTAAATGGCCTCTTCTTTCTAATGGTACTATTCTATATCCTGAATTCCCAGACCTACAACTACTTCCTGAGGAAATATGCGGTCATTGATGTGGTGTCTATTGGCATTGGATTCATCATCCGAGCCGTATCAGGAACATTTCTCGTGGGTGTGCCATTCACATCGTGGCTGATTCTGGGGGTATTCTTCCTGGCTCTTGTCCTAGGCTTTGGCAAGCGAAAGAACGAACTCATGCTGCTTGGCGACGACGCGGGAATGCATAAGGCTGTTTTCAACCAATACAATATGACATTCCTTGACCAAGCTGTGAACATGTCCGCCACATGGTTAGTTATTTTTTACACGTTATATGT
>CAYPUO010000434.1:0-3687 GCA_964413775.1 uncultured archaeon | reverse complement strand
CATTTGTACTCCTCCCAAAGGACCCAGATCGCAGTGCACTTAGTATTCTGAAAAATCTTCAGAACGCGACGGGGAAGAAACTTGCGGTCATCATCTGCGACACGGAAGGTCGTCCATGGAGAAAGGGCGCGGTCAACATTGCTATCGGGTGTGCAGGCATCAATGCGTTCAAGCACAATCAAGGAAAGAGTGACCTCTACGGACGCACCCTACAGAAGTCGCTCGTGTGTCAAGTAGATGAGGTTGCATCAGCTGCGGAACTCCTTATGGGACAAGCAGATGAAGGACTCCCTGTGATTATTGTTAGGGGGTATGACTTTGAAGAAGGAGAAGAGCACGTGAATGTGGTCTACCGTCCCATGGATGAGAATCTGTTTATATGAATCTAAAAGAAATAGAAGAGAGATAGTCGCGGTAGCAGATCTACCTCTCTAAAGCTATCAGAGTGGACTTCCGCACTTGCCGCAGAACTTGTCACCAGGGGTAGCTGGAGTCCCACAATTTCGACAGAAGGATTCGCCGCCGCCGACAGATATTGTGACCGAATCTGCTGAGCCGGAGGGCTCCTCACCACCACCTTCCAGTGGCGCACCGCAATTAGGACATTTGTTTGCATGACCTGCGGCAGTACCACAGAAGGGGCATTTACCCTTCGATTGCGCAGAGGTGATATTTGCGACTATTGAGGGAATGACTTTCTTCTGTTTGAAATTGAATTGCATGGTTCCACCTGACTTGAGCTCAACTACAAGGCGGTCACCGCTCTGTGTGGCTTGACCTATAGCAACGAGAGGCAACGCGATGCTCTCTGTATTGCCGTTCTTATCTTTGTTGTAATATGAATCCATGGTCCAGCTAGTTATTGCAGCACCAACAGCCATGTAACCTATGTTTCTGCCAGCCCTGCTAATTGCACGACCCGCGAATCCACCAACAGAGTCACCTATCGCGTCCACTGCTGCTGCTGCTGCTATTGCACCAGCAACGGCTCCGAACTTCTTCAGGCCACCCATTCTTGACGGCTTTTTATACCATACTACACGAATGTCAGTCAAGTCGATAGAGCCATCTTCTCCATCAAACTTCACATCCTTCTCATGAACCATCTTCTTTTCATGTCCAAGTGTATCGAGTCCGCCACTCGAATATGAAACAGTCAAAAAGGCCGGACGGCTACTCATCATAAATCACTGGCTATCTGTTTGCATCAAAGAGTATTAATGTTGCTGCAATGCACTCGGACTGGAAAATGAGAAACCCTATACGGCCTGCTGAAGGAAAGAACTATTCTCTAGCCATCACGTCACCAGTCAAATCATCCTAGTGAACATCATTCGCAAGGGGTTTCGGATGACTCAGTCCTTTCGCAATCATCAACGCATCAATAAGGGAAACGGATGCATAGAGGGTCATAGTTAGGGAAACACCTGCGTTAGGAATGAGCCATCCGAAGAATGCAATCTGTGGCATGGCCAGCAGTATCGCAATTGTTGGAGATAGAGAATACATACTGTTTCGGATTCTGTTGGGGATGGCATCTAGCAACGCGCACTGAGAGAGACTCTCAGCAAACCCTCCACAGAACCCTGCAAGTGTGAAAGTAATCGTTATCAGCAGCAATGGAAGAACAGTCGAAGTCGGAAGCTGCATGATGACGATCTGAGTGTACGGAACTGGAAGCATGAGTAATTCGGTAGTATCTTGACCCCAAGAGAAGAGCATTAACGAGAGCACAGCTGACATTAGTGCAAAGAGATGAAACTCTCTCGTGTTTGCATCATTGGAACTGAAATGGGAAACAATCATGCTCATTCGATGACGCTCCTTAGGTAGCAGTAGAGCATCATGTTTACTTCTCGAAACTGAGGTGGATACACGATATCAGTCCCCATATGGAGATTCTCTGTAGTACTTCTCATGACCAAGACCTCAGGAATTCATTGACTGGCCACTGCATATGCTGCTGGTGAGATAAAGTGACCAATGCTGTGACCACTTTGCAAGCAGTCGGGCCTTTGAAGCATGGTTCTCAGAATCCTCAACTGCGATCACGACGATTATCTCCTGAAGAATGCCTCAGTGATTGCCTTGGTGGAGATCCTGTCCTTGGGATGAGTTGTCTTGTATGTCTTCTCTGTAGCCATAGTGATTACCTCACAACAGTTGCGTAGGCATAGCCTATTGCGCGGGTCGAGATGACCTTGATGTCCTTCTTCATGAGTCGAGTCCGGTTGTTAGTTGCTAGAGCCATAATAGTTCACAAGGAATACTACTCAGATTCAGTATATATAGCGGAGCCACATTGTAGGGTCACGCTAGAAGGTCACAATATGTGACTACTGAAGAGGCACCAAGCATCCGCCAACTGCGCCGCTGACTTGTATCATATGCAAGGGATTGCTAAACGCGCAAGAACGCTTCGACAGACATATTACGAACCTGGGTACGGAAGAGGCACATCCGAACCAGTTTTGGAGGAGAATAAAGATGGACATTAAAACGGTTGCAGTTCTTGGAGCTGGACAGATGGGTAATGGTATTGCTCAGGTCTGTGCCCAAGCTGGCTTTGAGGTCAAGATGAGAGATATCGAACAGAAGTTCATAGATAAGGGCCTAGCAACTATTAAGAAGAATCTGGAAAGGGGGCTTGGAAAGGGCAAGATTACCCAAGATGAAATTGATGCTGCTCTCGGTCGAATTACTGGTGTTCTTGATTTGGGAGAGTCTGTCAGGGATGCTGACTTGGTCATAGAAGCAATCCCTGAGATAGTCAAGCTCAAGCTCGATACTTGGAGAGAGGTCGAAGCCGCAGCACCAGAGCATGCAGTCTTTGCATCAAACACATCCAGTATCAGCATCACTCAGATGGCAGCTGTTACGAAACGTCCTAAGACGTTCATTGGCATGCATTTCTTTAACCCAGTACCCGTGATGGGACTTGTCGAGATTGTCAAGGGACAAGCAACCACTGATGAAACTGTGAAGATTATCGAAGATATATCACACAAAATCGGAAAGAAGACTGTACTAGTAAACGAGGCACCCGGTTTTGCGGTAAACCGTCTACTCGTGCCCGCCCTTAACGAGGCAGTCTTTGCAATCCAAGAAGGTGTAGCAACAGTCGAAGATATGGATCTGGCAGTCAAGCTTGGACTCAACTGGCCAATGGGACCGCTTACCCTTCTCGATTTTGTTGGCCTTGATACTGCACTCTATATTTCTGATTACTTCGTGGAGGAGTTCAAGGATAGCAAGTATCGAGCTCCTGTGCTTCTCAGGAAGATGGTACGTGCAGGTTGGGTTGGACGAAAAGCGGGAATGGGCTTCTACGACTATTCTGGAGAAACCCCAGTACCCAATCGATTCTGATACTAGCCACGGGAAGAGCATTGGCTCTTCCCATACTAGTTCTCTTGCTCTAAGCTCGGTGTTATGCTTATTAGCGCCAAACACCCTTGGGTGAAGCGTGGGACAGATGAAGTTTGAGGAGTCACACTATATTGGCTTCGATGGAATTCGAATGCAGATGCCATGTTGGATTCCTGACAATGAAAAACCCAGAGCACTGCTCATCGCAATCCACGGCCTTGGAAGTTACGGATTGGCAATGAAGAATATTGGGGAGTATTTTTCTGAGAGAGGATTGGCGGTGTTTGCTCCGGACATGAGAGGCTTCGGACACTACAC
>CAYPUO010000433.1:0-3696 GCA_964413775.1 uncultured archaeon | reverse complement strand
GAGTCAGATATTATCGGTGGCTCTAATAGCTCGTTCTCCTTCTCGCTCTCTGGGGGTGTCTATCAGGAGTTCCTGGAAGGCTCGTTGTGTTTTCTCATGTACCTGCAACTAGACTTCAGCGATATTGGCCGTCGGCATTCGCCCGCATTACTGTTAAGTATTCGCTTGCATCTGTCAAGAAACTGTATTTGGAGGCGTGTACTTGGCAGCCATGAAACGACAGCACGTAATCCTACTCTATGTAAGCATATTCACTTTCATTTTCCTCTTGGCACCGACACCGAACAGATATCAGATCGTACCAGTACCAAAGGCAGCCACAGAGAACCAATCTGTTATCTCAAGTGGAGAGTCTTGGCTATCCGGTTTCCCCTATAGAAGAAACCACACGATATATGGCGCTCCAGGAGCGGGAACTAATTACCAAGTAAGGATTGACGTTCATAGTGGAAGCGGGATTGATGCAGGAAACTCAGTGAACCTGCCGTCAGATCAATGGCAAGCGAATTGGCCTGTACGTTTCACTGATGATGATGGAGTTACGCTTCTTAACTACTGGAAGGAGTCGAGCACCGCGGACACAGCAACATTTTGGGTAGAGGTCAAGGACAACTTGGACTCAGATGCAATGATCTATATCTACTATGGCAACTCCACAGCTCCGAGCCTGAGTAACGGCACAGCCACGTTTCTCTTTTTCGACGACTTTGAGAGCGGTAATCTCAACAACTGGGACACAGTCGGTTCTCACTGGAGTGCAACATCATCTGAAAAGAAAGATGGCACCTACTCTGCATATTTTGACCAGCTCGCCTCTGATAGTATTGCGGCGAATCTAACAAGCGAAGCAAGCGGCATTATGATACACACATGGTACAGAGCAGAAACACTCAGAGGAGCAGGTATCGATTTCTTTTCAACTGTTCAAGGTCAGACAGAAGCCTTTCGAGCATATGATTACAAATGGCAATATTATGATGGGACCAACCATCTTGATTACGGTAGTCAGAATGCCGCTACCGGCTTGCGATGGGATCGTTGCGAAGTGGGCATTGACCTCACAAACTATGTGATGGAGCTCTGGGTGAACAGGACTCTATTGGGAACTGCTGTCCATATATACAGTCTAACTGGAGCAAATGTGTCAACATCGGAAGCAATCTACAGAGTATCAATCGGGGCACAACTAAACTATGAACAATGGATAGACGACTATTATGTATGCAAATGGGTGTCCTCAGAACCCCAGCAGGGAGGCTGGGGAGATGGCACAAATTGGCTGCAAGGTTTTCCATACAGGATGAAGCACACCATCAATGGATCAATTGGTGCGGGAACTGACTATCAAGTACAGATCAAGATTCATAACGGCGAAGGAACTGATTCCGGAAATCTGGTAAATCTGCCCGGTAATAGATGGCATCCAACAGAGGCCATTAGATTCACTGCCAAGGATGGCGTCACCCTGCTTGACTATTGGAAAGAATCGTATGATGCATACAACGCCACATACTGGGTAAAGATAGATGATAACTTGGATCACGATGTGGATATATTCCTTTACTACGGAAATGCTACAGCTCCGAGCCTTAGTAATGGATCCGCCACTTTTGCTTTCTATGACGACTTCGAAACTGGAGATTTCAGCAAATGGGATAGTGCCGGCGCAGACTGGAGTGTGACAAGTACAAATCAAAAAGATGGAGCCTATTCTGCAATCGGAAACTCAACAGGGGCACCTGGCTCCTTATTGACTAAGAACCTGAACATCAGTTATGACTGCCTTTTCCATCTCTGGTATTATGTTGAAGTGTCAGGCAGTTCTCTTACATATCCCTTTGAAGTTCAAGATTCTGAAGGCAATGCTGTTATCATGTTAACAGAGTATGGCTTTAATCAACTGAATTACTTAAACGGGATTGAAAACAGCCAATGGCCAAGCCATAGCACCTACTCTGACGGTGTATGGTTTTGTCTGGAACTTGCTTACAATTTCTCTAGTGGTACAGCCTATGCTTGGAATGACGGGCAGTTCATGGGATCCGCGACTCTTGCTGACTATCCAGGAGGAGGCTCAGTCAGTTCGATTCGCCAGCTGAGGCCAGGAACCTCCTCAAGTGCGAAGATTATCTATATGGATGATTACTATGTCCGTAAGTGGGTGATGAATGAGCCTACGCATGGTGCTTGGGGGCTTGAAGAATGTAAGGAGGAGCCATACAAGGCAGGCGGTGCGCCATGGCTCACAGGATGGCCCTAT
The DNA here is from genome assembly GCA_964413775.1 of uncultured archaeon. GTDB lineage: Archaea > Asgardarchaeota > Thorarchaeia > Thorarchaeales > Thorarchaeaceae > MP5-2226. Next base: position 1,436 of record CAYPUO010000433.1, on the reverse strand, counting down.
AGACGCTACCATTCAATTTTGGGTTCTGTGGGAGCTCGAACAGATTACCAAGTCGAGATAAGGATACACAGCGGAGCTGGCACGGACTCGGGAAACTTGGTCAATATTCCTAGCTCACAATGGCTACCTTCGCAACCAGTGAGATTCACAGACAACGATGGTGTCACACTCCTTGACTACTGGAAGGAATATAGCGATGAAGAGAATGCCACCTATTGGGTGAAGATTAGGGATAACCTCGATTCCGACGTAGTCATCTACCTATACTATGGAAGCATCTCCCAGCCCAGTTTGAGCAATGGGACTACCACCTTCCTATTCTTCGATGATTTCGAGAGTGGCGACTTAAGTCGCTGGGACTATGCAGGACCTCAATGGAGCGCAACAACTTCTGAGAAAGAGAACGGGCAGTATGCGGCTCACTACGATGGTCTTGTAGCAGGGAATTCCATGAATGTAAAGCTCTCCAACAACATCAGTGGTGTCATGATTCACTCTTGGTACAGGGCAGAAACGCTACGAGGTGGCGGTTATACCCTCTCAACCCTGGGTTCAGGAGACGTACAAGCAGTACGAGCATACGACTACAAGTGGCAATACTATGATGGCAGTTCATACAATTCGTATGGCAGCCAGAATGAAGTTGGCGCGACACGATGGGACAGAGTTGAGGTGGGTGTTGATCTGCAGACCTACACAATGGAGTTGTGGGTCAACAGGACTTTCATTGGATCAGCAACACACATCTACAACACTGCTGGTGACAACATTTCCTCGCCTGATGACTTCTTCAAGCTCACAGTTGGGGCTCAATTGAACTATGAACACTGGATGGATAATGTGTATGTAAGGAAGTGGATTGCCAACGAGCCGCAGCACGGAGGCTGGATAGATGAGGATGCGCCCATCGTAGATAGTCCAAGCAACGTCCAATATAATGAGGGAGATATCGGGCACAATATCACTTGGAATCCCTCTGATTTATACCCAGCAACGTATCAGATTCTGAGGAATGGAACTGGAGTAAAATCAGGGCTATGGAATGCAACCTCAGAAACAGTTTCGGTCTCGGTAGATGGGCTTTCATATGGAGAATACAACTACACTATAATCTTGACAGATGCGGGAGAAAACACTGTGTCGGATATGGTGATTGTTAGCGTTGGCGATGGGACAGCGCCAACTATTGATAGTCCAGGATATTTAGGCTATTTTGAGGGGCAGACTGGATATCTAATAACATGGAATCCATCGGACTTGCATCCAGTAAGCTACGAGATCTACCAAGATTTCAGTCCGGCAAAGTCTGGCCCATGGAATTCCTCTGCTGAACCAATCTCTATCTCTGTTGACGGTTTGAGTTATGGCGTCCATAACTACACTATTGTTGTGACAGATATTGGTGATAATAGCGCGCATGATACAGTCCTTGTGAC
>CAYPUO010000432.1:0-3711 GCA_964413775.1 uncultured archaeon | reverse complement strand
CTTGGATACAGCATACATGCCTTTTCCTGTGTTGGTGATATTGCTGGCAAGTTTTGTTCGCCTGTAGTCCTTCTCGTACTGCTCCACGCTTTTATTTGAGAAGTCGTTCTCATCTGCCATACGTCTGACATGTCTTGCAAGGAACTGGCCTGCATGGAAGCACGTTGTCACGCCACCACCAACTATGCTTGAGACCTGCCCTGCAGCATTGCCGCAGAGTGCAACACCTGCATCAGTGAACCTAGGAATGATCCCAGCACACGGAACCACACCTCCGTTCACAGCAGCAATCTTTGCATTCTGAGTCTCCTTGTGATTCTTCATATACTTCCTGAGTACATCTCTCATTGGTGGTAATCTCTCCCAATTGTGCTTGGATGATGGTACCCTCCCGATTCCTAGGTTAGTCTCTGTTTCTGAACGTGGATATAACCAGAGGTATCCTAGCCCTACGTCTTCGCCTACATAGAAATATGCGGTGCCAGGATCAACATCCTTGCAATTAGTCAGCTTGAATCGGTACCCATAGGATAACAACCATTTCGGATGGGTAAAGCCAGCTGTCTCAGAGACCCTGCTGAACGAGCCGTCTGCTCCAACGCTCAGAGGAGCTCTGACTTCATCGCCAGCATTGTATTTTAGTCCAACAATCTGATCCCCTTCCTTGATAACCGAAGAGACCCTGGCCTTGTACCTGAATTCAGCTCCATCAGCAACTGCTCGGTCTCGCATGAGTTCTTGGCATCGGTCCTCATCAAGTAAGTACGAATTGCCGAGGTGTGTCTTGTCAACTACAATGTTGGCGCCTGTGTCAAGGCTCTCTCCAACGATCGAGGTGAACTTGTTAGTAACATATTCCGAGCTAGGCCTGACACGTAGAAATCGTAATGCCTTATCAGTGACGAGTTCTCCCATCAATGAGTCTGTGACTTCTCCTCGTTTCTCAAGAACAATCGTCTTTAGTCCCTTGGCTGCTACCTGCTCCGCCGTCATAAGCCCAGCAGGTCCTGTACCAGCAATCACGATGTCTGAATCGAATGACAAGTTATCCACGCCCACTGAAATCAGGTCAGTTTCAGAAACTCCGGCCTATGTTATCCTCATATCTGTTTCTCTTGTAGTATTGTGGCTTGGGCAATGTTCAAATCAAGCTTTGTCACTGGATGCGCAGTTGTTGTGTCTTCATGAAACTGAAGCTTATTGCCTACTCGGTGTATGTGGTCTTTACGATCCTTCTCAGTCTCACAGTGGCATCTATCCCTGTTATTTTCCTCTTCCTCTATCTCTTTGAGAGTCTCGAAGTGTTCATCGATGGCATAGGCTGGCCTTTCACTCCAATTCGTCAGTGGTTCATTTCGTCATTTGGTGGGATGATGCCCAGTATTGCAGTTGACAAGTTCTGGTTCCTGTTCTTTCTCATTCCTATCACCTTCATCTGCTATGGCATATTCCTAAGCATTCTCCTTGGTATGTTCCTACTCTCCCGCAAGGGAATCCCTTACCTGCATGACGGTTATCATTCTGTTGATGACTGTATGCTCCTGTATGAGTACTATGAAGTCTTCTATGTGCTATTTCCCTATTTCGCCTGGTTCTTCTCAGTGTTCCTCGATACAAAGCCAAGGCACACTGTGTTTGGCGCAAAGATAGGTAGGTCTACCATAGTAGGGAATGGGCGTCTCTTCAACCCTGAGCGCACGATAATAGGGGATAACTGCTTCTTCGGATACGATGCTATCATCAGCGGTCACGTCTACGAAGGGGACAAACTGTACCTGAAGACTGTAAAGCTAGGCAACTGCGTCACTATTGGCGCTAATGCAGTTATCCTACCTGGCGCTGATATTGGTGATAATGTCATTGTTGGTGCAAATACAGTAGTTCCTAAGGACAAGGTGATTCCTGCCAACTGCATCTGGGTCAGAGGGAAGATAATTCTGCGGACCATGCTAGAGGGTGAGGCCGGTCCCGACTCTAGAACGCTGATGAACGGGTCCAAGGACTACACGCCTTCAGAGGGTGAGCGTGTCTAGCGCGTAGGGAAGTCTTTGAAAATGCGACTGCTAATGTTTCACGTTGAGAGCTTCTGGTATAGGCTGAATGAGAAGGAAGCGTCTGATCCAGGGATTTCGCTAGGCGAGTCTCTTCTGGTATGGATTCAGTCGGAGGCTGCTGATGAACTTGATAGAGTTGGTGTTCTCCGTAAGGCCGTCAAGAACATCAGATGGCTGGCAAAGAAGATTGGCACCATAGACATTATTCTTCATCCTTTCGCTCATCTGGGGGACAGCAAGTCAGATCCCGTCTTTGCTGAGGGTATACTGTCTGAGACAAGCCAGCGGTTGCTCGAGCGAGACTATCATGTGCATGTTGTCCCATACGGTGTCTTCACTGAGTTTAAGATGCATGTCAAAGGACCTTCCTTGGCCAAAGTATTCAAGCAGCTATGAGATGAGTTGATAACGAAGCAGTAGTATGAGCTGATGTGATGTCGAAGAAGAAGGCGAAATACACACCGAGAGGCTATCAGTCATTCATCCTTGACCGGGTCGATGCACTGAAGGCAAGCAACCTCTTGATTGAACTCGACTGCGGCTTGGGAAAGAGATTCATTACTCATCAGCTCGTTAAGGCGCGCTACCCTGACAAACGATTCATTATCGTGGTGCATTCGTCTTCCTCGCTAGCTGAGACCATTGACTATCTTCGTTCAGAATACGGCGGCATAGAAGATGAGTTGGGTGAGATTTCTTCGAGAGTTCCATCGGGCCGAAGACCGCTCATGCTGAAGGAGAAACGAGTCATTGTGGCAACCCCACAGGTCTTGGCGTCAATGGCAAGAAAGGACATCTCTCTGTTTGAACCATTCGACATTATCCTCATCAACGAAGTGGACACTCTGGTCAGGCGAACTGCAGATAGGACTGCACTCATCTTTCCGTGGCCGCTGCTCCTAATGGTCTTTCAAGGAAAGCAGATCATCGGTATGAGTGGAACTCTGCGAGACGACCATGCAGTGTTCTCTCAGGAGCAACTGGAGATTCGAAAGGAACTCAATACGCTCAAGAGACACATCCAAGATGCAGAGTTAATCTCGATGGAAGACCTGTACGGGACAGATATCGAGGAGTATCTGGAACCCACACTACTCTCTATAGGCAAAGTATCTGACCAGCGCATCCGCTCTATTTCAGTAGTCCTTGATGAGCTCATTCGTAATGCACGGCTGGAAATCACAGACGCACTGAGAGAGGATGACAATCTTGAGCTCATTGATGGAGATGCTCGTAGACTACATCTTATGTTGGAAAGACTACCTGTGCCTGATGACCTCAAGAGCCGCTACTCAAGCCTTCTCGTGCTACGCAAGTACGTGTATGCAATGCCTCCAAAGCAGTTTCTCAAGATGTTCCATAATCCTCATGTGAAGGCGTTTTTCAACATCTCAGACCTGCGTCGCGTGTTACCAGAGGTCTCTGCAAAGACATTGAAAGTACTTGACATCGCCAAGAAACACAAGAAAGCATTGGTGTTGACATCCTACCTTGAGATGGTCAGTCAAATCCAGACCGTTCTGGAAAGAGCGGGCCTTTCAGTTCTAACAGTAACTGGTCATACACATGACAAAGGAGAGGTTCTGCAGAGGTTTAGAACAGATGCGTCCATTGCTGCGCTGGTCATGTCTCCCGTTGGAGAACGAGACCTTGACAT
>CAYPUO010000431.1:3340-3715 GCA_964413775.1 uncultured archaeon | reverse complement strand
ACGCTACCCTTCAACTCGATTGATATCTGCATCGACCAGGAAACCGATGACTTTGATGTTGCTCTGAATGGAATGTTCGGAGTGATGAACAATAATGGTTTTCTAGGAGCCATCGATACTTCGATGTTTACCAACCTGGACACTGCGCCTGCTGCTGCAGCAGGGCTTATCGCAATACCTGACATGGCTAACCTAGTGGACTTGATTGGTTCCCTTGGTGGCGATAGTAGTGGAGGAAGCGGATTCTTCCCGGCCCTTGCGCAGTCTAGCAACAATTCTCTCCTGGACATTCAGGGGCCACTTGTGGTTGCAGCTGCAGGGTATCTAGGAAACCAAGTATTGTCTTCTAGCGACACAAGTCTGAGTATCAGTACA
>CAYPUO010000431.1:0-3330 GCA_964413775.1 uncultured archaeon | reverse complement strand
TCAGTACACTCATCGGTAGCACGGGGGATATTTCACCACTGCCCAATGCAAACTCGATTATCATAGTAAATCTCCCTGACAATTGTAATGTGTCATCCATCTCGCCAGATGTGGCGAACGAGAGCTACTACGATCCTTCGCAGCGCATGGTCATGTGGAATGCCACTGCCTTGGGGACACAACCAGACTACGTCATCAACTTCGAGGCTGACTTCCCGCCGATGGTGAGTATTGTGAGAACATTCTCACCGGACACTGTCACTGCGGGAGGGTCAACAACAGTGACTGTCACCGTTACGAACGAAGGCACCGAGGCAATATCGAATCTTGTCGTAACGGATAATCAGCTTGCTGCTACCTATCCTAGCGTGAGTGTTTCTGGGCCGACTTCGGATACCATTGCATCACTTGCCGGTGGCGCATCAACAACACTGACGTACACCGTGGCATTCACCAATGAGGGTGGCTACACCTTCTACCCCGCCCAGCTGTCGTATAACTATCAAGGCGATGCATTCCAGAAATCGTCTGTTAGGCAGCAGTACACGGTGACCCCAGATGTGGGTGGTCTGTTCATTAATGGCCTAATGGATGGCATGCCTTACACGGGTATAGCAGTCAGCATAGTGGCTCTGGTTGGGATTTACTCTATTTGGGGCATCGTCAAAAGCCGCGGCAAAGGTAATACTTTCCAAGTATAATCAATCCATGTGGACTTCGGATGCCCTCCGAAAGTCCACTGTCTTCTTTTTCTGTTCTATCGCCTAGTTTATTTTGCATGGACGTTGTAGGCATATGACAAGCAATGCCTCTACGTGACGAACTCAATGGCTATCTGAGGGCTTCTCGGAACTTCTTCGGTATTCACGAAGCCGAATCGGGTACGTCAGATGTTGGCGTCCTTGGAATACCCTATGACCTTACTTCGAGTCACACTCCGGGTCCCAGATTTGGTCCGGATACAATTAGGGCGGCAACGGACAGTGAGAGGTCTCACAGCTATGGGCTCACCATTGGCACCAAACAGACAGTTGACGGTCCTCTGTCTAGGCTCATAACCCTTGAAGACATTGGTGATCTAGAGGTCGGCGTTCAGCTGCCTGAGTCCGTGATGTATCATATCTCAGACGCGGCATCGATTCTGGCGAAAACCTCTGCTAGACTGCTGTTTCTAGGGGGTGATCACTTCATCACATACCCAATAGTCAAAGGTCTGAAGCGAGGCCGTCCAGGCACGTACGGGATTGTATATCTTGATTCGCATGCTGACTTCTACGAAGACTTTGGAGGCATGACGCTCTCACATGCGTCAACCCTAAGAAGGATTATTGACGAGAGTATCGTGAGCCGAGACCATGTCATTGGATATGACTTCCGCTGTGCATTACCCGAGCAGAGAAATGAACTCGGAGTGCAAGCTTGCCCCCGGACCATTGCAGATTTCAATGAATCGCTCCAAAGGATTTCAGAGAATGTGGACTACCTGCACGTTTCAGTCGACCTCGATGTATTTCAGCCTCAGCTTGTACCTGGTGTTTCGCACCCCGAAACCGGCGGACTGAGTTTCCCAGATATGGTGGATATCCTGCGAGTATGCTTTCAGACTCTGAAGGTGGCATCTGCAGATCTTGTGGAGTTTAATCCCCTCCTTGATCACAGCCAACTGACATCGGTCATTGCTCGTGATGTCGTGAAAGAACTCCTATCAGGCTATGCATATGAAAAACACTATAAGTAGTAATTACACATAAGTGTCGTTGATTTATAGTGAGTCTTTCCGGTAGCGCAAGGTTAGAAATTCTGGAGAGCAGGACTGCGGATACTCTTCGTGAGTTAGGCTTTGGAGTGCATGAGTCCTCAGTGATCGTCGCCCTGAACCAAGTAGCGACAGCTACTGTGGCTGACCTCCACTCTAAAACTGGAATTCACCATGCGAACCTTTACTCGGTGCTTGATGGCCTTGCAGCAAAAGGAATTGTGATTAGCAGCGAGGGGCGGCCAAAGGAATTCCAGTTTGCTCCGCTGCACCACCTCGAAGAGCTGCTCAATGGACAAGTAGATCAACTAATAGATGACCTGCGAAAACTTCAAGATGAACGATCGTCGCCGAAGGTAATGCCCGCGTTAATCTATACTATTCGCGGGGAGAGGGAGGTATTGTTTAAAGCCGAAAGGATGATTGATAATGCTAAGGAGAGAATCATATTTGTAGGGCCGAATCTGCGCGTACTCGGCGAATCCGGAATCCCTTCCCTTATTGAAGCATCGCGGAGGGGAGTTGGAATAAAGGCGATACTTCGAACTCGAGCTGAAATTGAGGAACTAGGACTGGAGCAGAGGTTTAAAGAGGACGTACTGGCAATCAACTTGGTTGTTGATGGAGAAGAGGCGATGATAGCAATGCCTGACATGAGTGTCTGTGGTTGGGCTGATAATGCCATCATCTCTCTACAATTGGAAGGCTTTCTCGATCAGACATGGAACACTGCGAGGACAAAATAAATGACTGACTACGATGTTGTTGTTGCGGGAGCAGGCACCGGCGGTGCTACTACTGCGTATACGTTGGCAAAGAAAGGGCACTCTGTGTTGCTCATAGACAGGAAAGAAAAGGACAAAATTGGTGACAAGACCTGCGGAGATGCTCTGGGTAGTCATCATCTAACCGAAGCACATGAATTGGTAGGACTTCCTGAAGTCCCCCCCGACATTGTTGAGTTCGAGGTGAATGGCATTGACCTAATTGCGCCTGATAGGGAGCATCGGCTACGGATGCAGGGGCCGACCACCACAGGTATGTCCTTCAATAGACTGAAGATGGGTCAGTGGTTCATAGGTCTCGCAGAGAAAGAAGGAGCTGAGATTTGGGCCTCTACTAGGGCAAAGCATCTCCTGTTTGAAGATGGAAAGGTTTCAGGACTGCAGGTGATGGATTCTACCGGCAAAGAGAAGAACATTACATCCAAGATCGTGGTTGATGCAACCGGCGCCTCTGGAATGCTCAGGAGACAACTGCCGGACGGAACCCCCATTGAGAGAGTGATTGACAAAGAAGACATGATGGTGGCCTGGAGGGACATCTACGAAACACCAGAGTATACATTTGAGACCCCAGATATTCTTGAGATCTTCTGGGATCAGGACGAGACACTCGGCGGATATACCTGGATATTTCCACAGGGACATCACCGAGTGAATGTCGGTGCTGGTGTGATGACTATCAAGGACCATAGGAAACCTCAGGATATCATGAATGAATTTGTCAAGCCAAACTGGGACTTCTACAAGACGAAGCTCAATGTGCTAGACAGCAGCGGAGGAGTTGCCCCC
>CAYPUO010000430.1:0-3721 GCA_964413775.1 uncultured archaeon | reverse complement strand
AGATGGTATTGAATACCTGTGCGCGGGTATATGTCCGCGTTGAAAGCAAGAATGGTCTATCGGGTGATAAAGCATCCTTATCATGAATATGGTCAAAAATCAATGTACGGCAGACCACAGATACCATACGCGCTCCCGCTATCGTGCTTCACGGAAAGATCAAATAACGGATAGCGAATCACGAGTTTATCCGCGAACCATTTAAGGGACAATTAATAGCCATAGTATGCGTGGTTGGAAAATGAAAGTTCAGCAGTTCAATCTTATTGCAGTCCTGTCGGGACTCTTTGTCGCTATCTCACTATTAGCAACAGATTACTCAGTTTGGAGATATGGTCAACAGATAGTGCAGGTCTTTGGAATCCCTATCGGTATAGGGTTTGCTGCCTCTTCGTTGTTCATGACATGTTTGCTGCTTGGGTTCCTTCTCGCTCCAGCAATTAAGGAACCTCATGAATTGAAGATAACAGTATTCGTACTCTCCCTTGTGTTTACCATAACAGTTTCATATTTCGCTTTGGCTGGTCCCACTGTTGTCTTCGTTGGACTTGAGCTACCTTATGGCATACTCTTCGCAACCTCACTGACTCTTGGAGCTGTGGGCCTTTTCATGTTTCGATTTCTCCGAAAGGAGGGAGAGTCAATGGATTTTCTGCTTGTTCTCGTGATGGTTGTGAATACTGTGATTAATCTTCTGTATTTCCTTGGGGGAAGTGCCTTATGATTGACAATTCAGCAATACGTGTAGCTCTCTCAATCCTGAATGCTTTCACCATTATTGCAGCTGCTATATCCGCTTATTTGACCTCCATAGAAATAGGTTTCATGCCAATCCTTGCATTAGCTATCAAGGGATTTCTTCTTGGTTCAGCTATTAGTGCTGTAGTTTATATGACAAGTAAAGGTGAAGAAGAAGAGTCGAACGTTGATAAGAAAGAAGCTGATGCAGGGACAGCACATGTGTGGGACTTCAGTTTCTTCCTCGGTTTCTGTCTATTATCGTTATATGCGTCAATTCTCATGATTGCAGGAGCAGTGTTACTGACAACACTACTGTTTTTCATAGTTGGAATCCTCACCATATTCTCAGGTGCCAGTAGTCGAATAGTTGAGAGAGCAGATGTCTTTGTCATTATCGCAGCATCGCTGGCACTCATTATTTATCTTATGATTGTGATAGGTCCATGGTTAGTGGCTTTTGGTTTCGCCTCTTGGGCGTTTGGGTCTGGAAATCTATGGATTAGTCTTGGTTCGTTTGGTGTCTATATGATAATAATCGGCATAATCATCTATCACATCTGCATCTCCTGTGCGGACAGGCTAAGTAAGCAGATATTAGAGAAACAAGGCTAGAGGCCCGTATATTAGAATAATGAAAGGTTCCCAGAGTTGTTGTTCCAGCAACATAACATATCTGCAAGAAGCAACGTACGTTATCCGGTTCGCACAATCTGGAAAACAGGTTCTGGCCGTATCCAAAGTTCCGTCTTTAAATCTCAAAATAACCTGCTACTCAAGAAACTTACAGATTCCACGTATTTGTTACTTGAAGAACAGCAACTGACGGAAAAAGTGAGTGTGACACATGCCCCAGAAAGAGTATTTCCACGGATACTAGCTCGCTCCTATCATATCTACATCCTCATAGATCTTTCTTTCATGAAAGCTCGATAGGTCGAAGAGTTTCCAGCCAAGATAACCGAATATGTACATATGCGATGCGGGGATCTCAGCAGGAAGCATATTCTCGATGTGTTTACTTGCGTCGAACTTGCCATTGCTAAAGTAGACGCCTTTTAATTACAGGACATACTCCATTCACTAGTGTAGAAAATGAAGCGAGCTTTTCCAATACGCTATCTTGTTTGCTTTCGAGGACGATTGAGGAAAGTTGGAAGTCCTTACACTTGTGCGGCTCGCGCTTCTTAAGACCCTTTCCTGTTCCGAGGCCAATCAGGAGGTTATAATCTGTCCTTGTGATATCAGACTCTATGCCTTTCCTCCACTGGATGACAAGTATCCTGCTCATTGAATTGGAGCTATTTGGTTTCACATAAACAATGTACTTATTCCGAATGGAATTGACATCTTAGTTTCCTAGTCATACCGAATTCCGTTGATTCTAGAGTTGATGAGTGTTAAACACTCCTGTAGGGGCATCAATGAGATTCCTGCCGTTTTCAGGTTCTCCTGCAATGTGCCACCAGGAAGCGCAACCACACCATATCTCTTGCCAGTCATAGCCTTCATTGCCATTTCGAGTTTCTCTTCATGAAAGCTACCGTTTCGTTCAAGAATGACTAAAAACCTCAGACATTTGGGGTTTGTAGATACATTAGCTAGGTTTTGCAGTGCATTTGGTATTGTATCCCCATTCACGGGATCAATCTTGACCTCGATAACAGCAAGGCGCTCCATGGAACGGCTCAAGATACTAATATCCGCCCTATACCCTCCTATTTTTGGAAATTTCGCGTTATGTGCAAGAATCAGATAGGGGAGCTCATCTATGCCTTGTTGATTTTCGAATAGCCCATAGACCCATACATCCTTGGTAGTACCTGCATCCTTGCTCAGTGGACTACGGTATTTAATCGTCTTGAGAACATGAGTTGGGAAAAGCCTGCGCAGTTTGTATCTGATTAGATGAAATATCACATATTCTCCGAACCAAGGCCATCCAGATGAGGTCCCCATACAACTCTTCAGTCCTGTGAAAGTCTTCCAGTATAAATCTGAAACGTTCCATATCAGTGAGAATCTCTCCATGGAATTGTCATCAAGTTCCTCTATTTCCCTGTCTATCAGATTGAACAATTCCTTGAGGAAACGACTAGGCTCTCGTGAAGGTGCTGAGTTTCGAATTTCGCTGGGTGCGGTATAATTCATTGATGGTCGCCTTCTAGCCAATTCATTGGCTATGGGAATAAAGAAAGACGGATCTGTGGGAAATCGTGGTAGGAGGGACGGTTCGAAGTTGAGGGCATGTAATGGAAAATTAGCCCACGTACCCGCCATTCTGAGTGTATGTAGACTCTCCTAATATGTACATTGCTCTTCTGAACGTAGCTCTAAGAAGATGGAAATCTTCGATGATGAGAAGGCAATTGGCTATCATTGTATTATATTTCGGTTCTCCGAATACAATATTCGACCCAAAAATACACATGAGTGGCAAGAAACCGCGTTATCAATCGCTTGGTGGAATCTGGAACAACTTATCTTGACTGTCACAAACAATCATTTCGAGAGTTCTAGCAGACTATCAGTTAGACATCTTTCGCGGATGTTGTGGTAGTGATTAGCAGTTACACAAGGGTATATTCCTAGCCCTGAGCCGGGATTTCCCAATCTAAGCCATATCTCCTCCTGAATGGTCGTATCTTGCTGATGGACCCAATGATCCTCTCATCCTTGCACAGACCATCGAACGGCATGATATGTCTTAGGACTGATACTGGTTTCACGTCATATGAGAGAAGAGTGAGGATAGCACTCTGAAAAGCAGGGCGGTCTGCTATTCCATTGCATGAGGCAAGCCATGAGAGGAAATGCTCTGGGGTTGGGATCCAGTGCCCCCTGGGAACGTAGCCGGACCATATGGAGTTGAGGGCGAGCGAAACAGCGTCTTGCATCTGCTCCAGCGCAATGAGATCCTGGTCTTCTATCACAAATTGCAGCATATCAGATGGGAAGTCCTTCGAGGAGAGGCGGTCTGCGA
>CAYPUO010000429.1:0-3737 GCA_964413775.1 uncultured archaeon | reverse complement strand
AGTAAAGGAGTGTATGAGATTAATGAGAAGAGAGGGACTGCTCAAGAGATGACTGCTGAGATGTAGCAACCGGATTGATTAGGGCTTCTTCATTAGGGAGAATCTCACAACTATCTCACATATGTCCTCTCGATCTATTTAGGAAAGTGTGAGATTTCGAGTTTTCTAGAACTCTTATGGCACACCCATGATACAGATGCGTATCCCAGTGTGATTTATATTGCCTATGAGTAAGCTAAAGCAATTCAGATACTTTCGCATGGTGGGAACACATGGCTCTTGACGCCTTCGGAATCACAATACTTGCGGTCTTCATCGGGACATACATCCTTATTTCCACAGAGAAGGTCAATCGTACCGGGATGTCCCTTCTCGGGATGGGCATTGCAGGCTTCGTGTTCTGGATATTCTATGAGCTAGGCCACCCTGCAACTACGGGCTGGGTTCACGGTCCGTTCTATGAGTTAGTAAGTCACATTGAATGGGATACGATTCTCTTTGTCACCAGTATGATGATAATCGTGGCGGTGGCTGGTGCATCAGGGATGTTCCAATACCTTGCTCTGAGACTGGTCAGGCCAACTCAAGGCGATCATCGCAAGCTATTCGTTACATTTCTACTGTTTGTGTTCGGAATTAGTCTATTCTTTGATACTGTTTCTACGATGCTGATAATGTCACCCCTGACAATCGAGGTCTGTCGAGCGCTTGACATTGACTTCAAGCCATTTCTTGTGGCTGAAGCCATCACGTGCAATTATGCTTCAATTCCCTCAATTGTTGGGGCTGTACCAAATCTAGTGATTGCAAATATGGTGAATCTGGATGCAGGCTTTCTTTTTCTCGCATTCATGCCCCTATCTGCCATCCTGTTCCTCGTGAGTACGCCAATACTGATGAGGTGGTATTCAGGAACATTTGGTGAAACAGAGGCACACCGCGTAGATGCAGTCTTCAGTATCAATCCAGAGTATATGATCAAATCACGTCGCGACTTCTATGCAGCAGTCATCGCAATGGTAGTCTTGATTATCGGCTTCATGTTGGGCCCTTCGTTCAACCTGGCTCCCGCTATGTTTGCACTCGTCATTGCAGCTTTCTTCCTCATCCTCTCTCACGACCGAGCAAATGAGTTCTTGACACGAGTTGGATGGGATACTGTGTTCTTTTTGGTGGGTCTCTTCGGACTCGTAGTTGCACTCGGAACTGTTGGTCTAATCGATGATCTTGGCGCATGGGTGCAGAGCATTATTGGTGACAACAATGTAATCGCGATTGTCTTTATGGTCTGGATTCCTGCGATGTTGTCAGCATTCTTGGACAACCTTCCAGTTTCTGCAGTACTTGCTCCGATTGCAGCTAATCCTGTACTCCAAGGTGTGACGCCCGTTCTTCCTCTTGCCCTAGTATTTGCAGTGAACATTGGTGGATACATCTTCACACCACTGGGTTCTCCTGCCAATATGGTGGCAATCGGTTTCTCAGAGAAGGAACATAATCCCATACCTTTCATCGAGTTTGTCAAGATTGGCACAATTCTGGGCATGATACACCTGCTGAATCGGTCAGGCTGGTTAGTTCTCTTGGACTTTTTCATGAGACTTGGCTAAGGCTAGGAATTGTCACTAGATTAGCAAAGATGGCACGAGGGTAGCGCCCCGAGCATCAAGGCGTCTAGATTTATCTAGCTTTCATGTGCATGTTGGAATCCTGAAATCGAGCGTCGTAATCTAAGGAGCCAGGGAAACTATGGACCTTGTAGGTGAGCTTGTACTTGCTGTATTCATTGGCACATATCTCGCTATTTCTTCAGAGAGGGTAAATCGTACGGCGGCTGCGCTCTTAGGAACCGGGCTCGTGGGTCTAATCCTTTGGATTGCTTGGGACTATCGCTTCGAACAGTTTGTTGGCCAGATCGAGTGGGATGTTGTGCTTTTTGTTACAGCAATGATGATTATTGTAACAATCGCGGCAGGATCAGGAATGTTTCAGTTCCTTGCCATTGAGATTACTCGCCCTACGCAAGCAGACACCAGACGCCTATTCGTTGTGCTCCTGTTCTTTGTGTTTATTATCTCCCTAGTGCTCGACACCACTTCTACAATGCTAATAATGGGTCCTCTTACTATTGAGTTGTGCAAGAGCCTAGAATTGGACTTCAGACCCTTCCTTATCTCGGAGGCCATTGTGTGCAACTTCTCCTCAACTGCGCTCATCGTATCTGCTGTTCCAAACATTGTTATTGCAGAGGAAACTCTCCTTAATCAGGGATTACTCTTCGGTGCGCTCATGCCTCTGTCTGTCATTATCTTCTTGGTGTCGCTGCCAATTCTGTTGCGGTATTTTGATGTCTATCTGGCTCAGGGCGAAGCAGACCTTGTAGATGAACTGCTTCTTGTCAACTCTCGATATATGATTCGGTCTCAGAGAGACTTCTATGCTTCTATCATAGCTATTATTGCACTAGTCATAGCGTTCACTGTTGGTCATTCAGTCGGCTTTCAGCCGGCCATGGTCGCAGTGATAGTGGCTGCAATTCTGTTGATGTTCAGTAGGGAATGGGTCGATGATGTCCTTAAGAAGGTGAACTGGGGCACTGTCTTCTTCTTGGTCGGTATTTTTGGACTGGTTGTAGGACTAAGTCTGACCGGTGTGATTGATGAGATTGGGGTTGCTGTAGGCGCTGTTATAGGCAACAACAAGTTTGCAGCAGTCGTTTTCATGATATGGATTCCTGGTCTGCTTTCAGCCGTTATAGACAATATCCCCGTTTCAGCAGTTGTGGCTCCAATTGCTAAGACCCTGGCTTCCATCAGTCCCCTCCTGCCTGTTGCGCTTATCCTTGGAGTGAATGTCGGTGGCTTTCTGCTCCCAATTGGTTCTCCAGCAAACATACTCGCAATGGCGATGGCTGAGAAAGAGCACCGACGTATCAGTATGATGGAATTTGCAAAGATAGCAACACCCCTAGGTTTTCTTATACTTGCAATGGGTACGGGGTGGCTGCTTCTCCTAGCCGCATTTATCTAAATCAAAAACCGAGGCGGCGTCCGTTCTTGTCCACTGCCGCCGGGAGGACGAACAAGAACGAGACCGGACGCCATATTCGTTGTCCGCATATTAGATAGTAATGAATCCTTTTGAAACTTATGAACGGTATATTATCATTTGTTCGATTAGCATCCTCTGTTCCGCTTGAGTAACTGTCAAAAGGTAAACTACAGACCCGTCTTCGGAGACCTCCTCATTGCCAAAGCGATCTCGCTGTCCCCACTGTGGTCGGCTACTTGACAGGAGAATACTGGATGAGCACATTGTGAGATGCAAAGCCAAGTCATTTCAGCCACATAGTACACCAGAACCGCATAAGCGTAGGAACTTGGTAGTTGATGGAAACAATGTGGCGTTCTATCTTGCCAGTAATGGAATTCCCCTTGCAGACAGTCTGGCTAGGGCAATGCGAAGCCTTACTCTAGCTGGTTATCGCCCGGTTATTGTCATCTCTGCAGCTCTCAAGCATAGGGTTGATCAACCTGCCGCTCTGCAGGACTTCTTGATAGAGGGCCCTGTCATCGAGGCGCCTCGAAACACTGATGATGACCTGACTATAATACGGGAAGCTCAGAAAAGAAACGCGGATATTGTGAGCAATGACCGATTTCTGAATTGGATGAACAAATATCCATGGATATCATCTCGGCTTAGGAGGTTTCGCATGACACCTGCAGGCCTCATTC
>CAYPUO010000428.1:0-3740 GCA_964413775.1 uncultured archaeon | reverse complement strand
CTCCCAACCAGACATGGCCGCGAATTCGGCCTGTTGGAGAAGGCGGGTTCAACGGCATCTACTTTGACTCATATCTTGCAACTCTTCTTGACAAGAATGATTCCAGTGAACTACATCTATGGATACGTAGCAATCCTGGTGACTTATTCAGTATTGCTTCTGTAAGGACGAGAGGGGCTGGCTCTCTACAGACAACTGAATACTCTACCCAGCGAATTGGAGAGCCCCTCATTGCAGATTTGTCAAAGAACACACACTACGAAAAGGATACCGAATCACTAATCAACAGCATTCCAAAACTCCTTGGGTAGTAAGTGGGATGTACTATTCTTTATATCCACAAGCGCGAACAATAAAATAAGGAGCAACGGAGGCGACAACGATCGTCAGCAAGAAAGACATTGAAATCGTGGATGGTGGCGACCTGCGGGGATATGCTACGCTCAATCCGAAGACCGCTGAAAGCCTAAATGCCGATATTGGTTCTATTGTGATTTTCGAAGATCCTGAGAGTAGTTTTTGGGGAGCAGCAGAAATCCGCAAGAACGCAGATGTCCCAGAAGACCAGATCTTCGTTGATACACTTGTCTTAGAGGCATCCCTACTAATGGAAGGAGATCATGTTGACATCTCGCTATATGAGAAGGATATGATCGCACTTGAGTACGTTGAATTTGGTCTAAAGCCCCTTTCTGAGGACGCAAACACTGAGGACTTAGTTACAAAGGCTGCTGAGAGAGTAGCATCACTGGAAGAGCTGATTGGTGGACGCCTAGTGTACCCAGGGATGTCATTCAACTGGCCTGAACTGGATGCGAAAGTTGAGATTATGAATACACGTCCAAGTCTATCTGGAAAGAGCTTCGCCAAGCTAGCGTTTGAAGCTCTCAAGGAGAAGACAGGCTATCAGTTTAAGACCGTCGGAATTGCTACACCCTTCAATGCGATTCTCTGTATCGACTGCTCAGGTTCGATGAAGACGACCGATGTGCCTGTTCAGGATATTGCGCACGCTCGCGAAGGGCTCAAGGACCTAGCAGGAGATAATCCCGAAGTTCAAGCCTTTCTCGATAGATTTGAGGAAGGCAAGAATGTAAGTCGTGGAGAGGCGGCTGCAATGGCTGTCCTGCTCTATCTTGCTGAGAAAGTCGGAAGAGGTTATGGGGAAAAAGTGGGTGTCATCACCTTTGAGAAGGAAGTTTCTGAAATGACCTTTCTTAATGCCGACACGGGCGAAGTACAGCCGTTTGTCGAGTGTACAGGCCGCGAGAAAGCTCTCGGGCTTCAGATTATCAGCACGCATGTGGTAGATAAAATCGAAGAAGGTGGCACACTGACGAACATAGGCAACGCGCTGGCAAAGGCCGCTGACATATTCGAGGCGTTTGGAGACCCGACCAAACCCACCATGCTGATCTTGTTGACAGACGGTATGACTACCGCCGGTCCACCACCCTTGAAGATTGTAAAAGAGAGATTTCCTGAACGGAATAGGTTTGTAATGTATACAATCGGTCTCGGGGAGCGCAGTGAACTGGATGAAGAACTCATGCTTGCCCTTGCACAGTACGGAAACGGGACTTATCGTCATGTAGACAATATGCGCGACCTGCTTGAGTGGTATGGTCGTCTGGCAAGCGAATTTGCCATTGTAATAAGAGGTAGTGAGTGAGCGATTCTATCTAGGCTCAAGTGCATTTGCTAAATCCTTGAGGGAGTCCAGATCCATTTCCTTAATCTGGTCTTCAGGAATACCCTCCAGCATCTCTGGTGGTACGCTAATGAGAATCTCTGCCTTTTCTTCGCCATATTTGTCAGCGAGTTCCTTAAGGAGACTCTCTTCGACTTCCTCTGCTTTCTTTATGGTCGGCTTCTTTTTCTTTTCTTCTTTGCCAACATCTTCCTTTTCTTCGACGGTGCCTGAAAGGGCCGCAACGCTATCTGCGCCAGCTGAAACGACTGCTTCCAGTTCCTCAATTGAGAGTCCATCCAACACATCTTGAGGGAGTTGTGATTTCACTTCTTCTGGGATCTGAGATAGAAGTTCTTCTCTACTATGAGTTTTCTTTCTCTTGACCTTCTTGACTTTCTTGACCTTGACTTTCTTCTTCTTTTTCTTCTTGGGCTCTTCTTTCTTCCCAGATGGGAATGAATCCAACAATGACTTCACCAATTCTCTTGCTGTATCAGGTGTTAGTCTTTTCAGGTCTTCCTCAGGAAGCGTACTCCTGAGTTCCTCCGGCAAATCGGAGAGTATCTCCTCGACTTCTGGAGAAATACCTGTTCTTGCTGTTGGCTTGATAGCGGCTGCATCCTCTGCGCCTTCAAGAATAAGAGGCCTACTCTCTAGGTCCTCTAACATAGACGTATCAATCTCAACTTCGTAATTGGCTTTTCGCCATTTCATGAACTTGTCGAGTTGGTTCTGCCGCACCTGTAGGCCTACCATGAACTGTTGGATCTCCTCCTCACTCCTATCTGGGAAGTCCGCTAGAATGGTATCCACGTCTTCTGGCTTTACGCGTGCCCATATCGGGCCTGATATCAGCTTGGATAGACCACTTGCACAGTGCGAGCGTACCCAAGTGTTTGTATCCTTTAGGCCCTGAAGAAGATTCGGGATTGTAGAAGGTTGCTGGTAGTAGGCAAGGGCTTCAGCGGCAGCAATTCTAACTTCGTCATCCTCATCCTCGAGTGCTTTTGCAATGTCCCGGACTATTGTTGAATCTCCGAGCTCAATGGCAGCTATGAGTGCCCGCTGTCGCACTATATCTGAAGTATCAGTTAACGCTTTCACGAGCGTATTCTTAACTTTCGGATCCTTACGTGCCTTGCGAGCTATTTCCTCAAGTTCGAAGTCCAGTAGCAGTCTTCTGGTTTCAGACAAGGATTATCCACTCCTGAAGATAGCGAATATCGCAACCATCCGTTGGTACTAAATTGACTTAGCCTTAATGCCCGCATCTCATCTAGTACTTAAATCAGTTGGCTCTATGTATTGCTCTTTTCTTGTATTAACCGAGGTAATACACCTCTAATACAGGTGAAAACAAGAATAACAAGCTTTGCTGTTAGTATATAGTACAAGATTTAACAGAGAATGCATCAGGACTGCTCGGTTCCTACGATGAATCCTCATGTTGATATTCCTCCAAGAATGGAGCAAGAGACCAACGAAACCGCCCTGCTGCGCGCCATTCTGTTTGCGGGACTGATGCTGCTTGTTATCGAGATGTCCCCACTTCTCACGAACCCGTTCTATGGCACTGAGCTCTATGATCTGATTGGCACAGCTCTCTTCTTTATCACCTTTGGTCTAATCTATTTCATTGTACTGACATTCATAAAATGGGAGGGAGGCTCCTCCGTATCAGAGTTAGGACTTGAGATTGATGATGCTGATGCGTTTCCTCATCTTCTCATCGGCGCACTTGCCGGGACCGCAGCAGCGGTCTTTGTTGTACTTGTTGCTTTCTTCTTTGGAGGCAGCCTACGCCCAGGCGGTCAAATAACTGAAGATTTGATCTTATCTGAAATAGTCATTAGCGTTCCTACCGCCATATTTGAAGAGCTTGCCTATCGAGGATACCTGACTACAAGGATGGTCAACTTATGGGGTATGAAAAAAGGGATCATTGTCAGTTCTGTGATTTTCGGCCTCCTACATTTTGAGTGGTGGAGTCCACTTGGGACCGTTGCCCCACTGCTAGTCATCGTCTTCACAACCAACATGATTATCG
>CAYPUO010000427.1:0-3753 GCA_964413775.1 uncultured archaeon | reverse complement strand
CATTAGTTCGAGATATTACTGGCCAAATCGCACTCCAAGAGGCAGTTATGCATCTAGAGCAGCGGTTTGCCTCACTCTACGACTTCTCTCCTGTAGCCTATTTCACTCTGAATTCCGATGGCATTATTACACAAGTCAACGAGGCTTCGGAGGAGTTGCTGGGATGTGATGCTGAAACCATCATCGGTCAACCGATATCTGGATTCTTCAAGCACTCTTCCGATTCCATTACATTCAATCCCTACGCTGACATTGTTGGAGAAGTCATGAGGGGGAAGAGCATTCGGGGTATAGAGCTGGAAATGGAAATCAGTGAGGGTAGGAGCCGCTGGGTAAGCATATCTGCAAGATCGCTGAGTGCCCAGTCTGAAACTCCTTCTGAAATTGGGCTCACTGCGGTTGATATCACGCGACGACGAAGGGCTGAACAGCGCCTGAGAGAGGAAAGCGATAGAGCTAACTTGTATTTCGACCTGATGACGAGCGATATGAATATCATTCTGCAGAGCGTTCTCTTCGCACTTGAGGACCTGAAAGTGTCGGTCGAGCTTCCTCCACGCGAATCCGGGCTCGTCAGAGATGCATCATGGAGTCTAAGGAGAGCAGCGCGGCTCATTGTCAATACTGGAGTCCTTCTGAGCTTGAACAGAGCTCCGCCAACCAAGGCTCGAACAAAACTCAGTCCACACATAAGACGCGCTATCGTTGATGTCCAGAGAGACTTTGAGGGAAAGGCCCTCAAAATAGATTCCAGAGTCCCCGAGGATTTGGAGGTGGTTGGACATGTGTTTCTTCACAACGTTTTCTTCAATATACTCCATAATTCAATGACCTATGGCCAGAGCGATGAGGTCAAAATCAAGGTGACAGCTGAGACAAAGAATTACGGCCGCGAGGTCAGGATCGAATTCATTGACTATGGTCCGGGAATCTCTGATGATCTGAAACAGGCTGTCTTCAGGAGAAGTCCTGAAGACGACCTAAAGCATGTTGGGAAAGGTCTTGGACTGACGGTGGCTGATAGGTACATTAGCCGCTTGGGCGGTAGGATTTGGATTGAGGACCGAGTGAAAGGTGACCCCTCCAAAGGCACTAAAGTGGTTGTCACGCTGCCACGGTGGCAAGAAGAGCTCGCGGTTCCTGTCATCGACTTCTACAAGTCTGATCACTGCGTATTCTGTGGCCCAGTATTAGAAACCCTAACAGCTGTGCTTGATGAGCTGGGTATCAGCAGGACATACCTGAACATCATCAACATAGATGATCCGGCAAGGGGAATTTCAGAGGATGACTTGCCTGCATTGCCCACTATCCACATTGGACAAGAAGAACTCACTGGATTCCTGTCCGAAGAGGACATCAGGATTGGAATCATGCGTCTGTTAATGATTTCAGCGAAGCAGTAGCGAATATTTAAGGTACAATCCCAATATGATTCATTCAAGCTACCAGAGCCCATGATGGAAGAATGAAAAGTGTCTCTGAGAGCCTCAAAGAGATACATCTGGGCAGACTTCCTTATGGTGGCAGTTTCCGGTTATGCCTTGATACTCCTCTTGATTTCCACGTTTTCAGGGGAGATCTGGCAAGAAGCTAATTGGTCTTTCTTTGCAATGGTGATTCCGTTACTGGTAGCAGTCTTGGTGACATCGGCTAGCATAATCCTTACACATTCACTCCTGCACTTCTTCCGGGAGCGGTTAACCAGGAATCTAATCCTGCTTCTGATGTCACTTGATCTCATTCTCCTCTCAGTCATGTTCTTCATCTCTCATCCCATCTATGAAACGTTGTTCCCATTGGCTGACCGACAAAGAAAACGCACCATTGTCATAGCAATGGGTTTGGCAATTTTCCCAAGTATGCTTGGAATCTCGTTAGCTGGAGATTCGCCTGCAACGAGAAGGAGCACAATTGCATCGGTGTTCTGGGGCGCTCTATTTATACCAGCCCTCTCCTTCTGGTTTCTGTTGAGTAATGGTCCAGTGTTTAAAGTCACTGAACTCTCAGGCGGACTCGCAGGGCTGACTCCAACTGCACTGGCCTTCGCGATTGTGATTGGATTGACTATGTTCGCGTCATTCATCAAGTCGTTGTTTGACTGGCATCAGACCCGCGACCGTTTGACCATGGTTTCCACTCTAGCTCTTGTTTTCTGGTTATATGCGGAGGTTGTTCTGGTTGTCCAGAACAATCCTTTTCAGCTAGCAGAGATTATGTGGTTTGGAGCCATGACAACCGGATTCATTGTAATCGCGCTGGCGTTGTCTGTTTCTGCAGTGCTCGAACCGACAAGAATACTTGAAGAAACAATCGCGCAGAGGACGCAAGAGCTTCAGGAATCAAAGGTTGAGAGCGAGTTTTATCTCAGCATGTGGTCACACAAGATGGGCAATATACTCCAGGCAATAACTGTCTATCTCGATCTCTTGTCGGATACATCCAAAGATAACCTGAGGAATGACGAGTTTCAATTATCGGCTCGAGGGATAACTAGAGAGGCAACTCTTCTAAACATGCAGGTTACAGTCTTGTCACAATTGAAAGATATGGAGGAACTGAATCTCCAGAGAGTGTCCGTTGTGCAAAGCATCTCTCGAGTCATGGATATGGTTTCAAGCTTTCTTAATCCCGAGTCAATTAGTGTAACCATTCCTGTCACAGAGGTCCCTGACATTCTGGGTGACGAAATGCTCGATGTTGCGCTCTTAAGTATCTTCTCTTTCATAGTGCGCTCCTTTCTGGCGAGTGACCTTCACTTCACCGTTACGGAAGCTCATGATACTGAAACTGTTACCTTGCAGATTGGCTTTAGGGGGAGGATGATGTCGGCAGAGATGCAAGACTTCATCAAGCAAAGCCTTGTGCCTCATGTCCCAACAATCGATTTAGACCTCTTCGTTGCCAGAGTCATTGTCAATCGGCTCCATGGCACTATAGGCTACACGCGCCAAGAAGATACTAGCGAGAACATGATGCTGGTCACGCTGCAACGCGCATCGTCGATTTTCGCTGAATAGAACTGCTTTTCACAGGCATCCTGGATGCACACTCTCGAACATCCAATCGTTGCTTGGATATGCATTAGTTGTACTGTCATTTCTCTGAAGTTCGTCTTCTTGGGGCAGAAACGGCGTGCCACAGTACTGGCATACCACCTTGCCATCATTCCCAAAGTCCTCAGGCTTGTATACATATACTGCAAAGCAGTATGGGCATGTCTGGCCTCGATATGTCTTATGCTCTTGCTGAGCGTCCCAGTCGTTCCTATCGGCGAATTCCAGAACGCCATCTATGAGTTTGTTCCTAAGGACCGTAAAAGGCCACTTTCCTCTATTCGATTGGTGAACATAACCTCCGTACTCGTGTATCCAAATCTTGCATTTGTCTAGGCGACTGTCGCTTTCAGCAATCAGAATAACCACTCCGTCACCATATATGGCGTGTGCCTCCTCATCCGCAGAGTATGGGTCATACTCAAATACACCAATCAGCTTCTCATTGTTTGTCCACGTTCTCTTCCAATTCAGACTCTCGTTGGACCCTAGAAACTCAAATAGCTTATCAGTGCTCACCTGCTCCAGATTGATTTCCGTCATATGCCTTCACACTTTATCCTATCTGGAGGTAGATAACCTTTTGTCCTAAAATCAGGTGGGATTTCACTAGTCCTAGCTATGCATTTACTAGTCGTTGGCCGGATATGCATCGGTCGTGTTGTCGTCCCTCTGGGGTTTGTCTTCTGGGGGCAGA
>CAYPUO010000426.1:0-3753 GCA_964413775.1 uncultured archaeon | reverse complement strand
AACCCACTCTCTGTGTTCATCGAGTTTGGCATGCCATTGCTTTTAGTCATCTTTTTTATGTGGCTGGTCTATCGCATATGTCATGGAGAAATCACAAGGCCACAGGCTATCAGCTCTCCATGGTCTGAATCTAACAGATTGCGGGCGGATATTTCAAGCTCTCATTCCATCTCTTAAAGCTTCTTCATTACTCTTTCCTCATTAGTTCGTTGATGATGCCCATGCACAGAATAGTCGCTATGATACAACCCCTTGCCAACTGCATAAGGAACCCATACATAGCTTCAACAGTCCTGAGTTCTGCACTTTCATGTGTTTTTCTGAAAGTGACAAACCTTCTGACCTTGCAAAGTCTAACCATATTAACTCTATATCTGGCGGAATCGTTTTTCCCTTCTTTGGCCACCTGTATTGGAAGAAATACCTCAGAGTGTTTATACGAGCTGCAAGAGAGGAAACGCAATCTATCTTTCTTAAGCCTGTTGCAAAGATAGAACACCCCTTTTCCAATCTACGCATTTCATGTAGTCTTGAAAATGAAATCAGTTCGATACGCGACGAAACTTCTTGGATGTCAGTGAAATAGGATATCTTCACTTCCAGGATGCACAATCTGTTCTTACAATGAGCTCTGGTTGTAACTCTTTGCGAGGACCGTATAGTCTTTGAGTTGATGTCTTCGGGAAGTTTATTCTTGCACTTTGATTCTTTTTCCACAGAGTACGTCTTCGTAGAAGCACAAAACTACTCTTCTTCTGATTGATAGTCTGTATCCCAATCCATCGATCGTCTTCCACTGTCTGTTCTCCTGCGATTCCTGAATGTACTTCTTTCACTCGCTAGTCAACCGATTTTGCGAATGGATTTTATCATACGAAATTCTAAGACTGCCCAACTTCTCCTTTCCAGTTCTCTAGGTGTGCTTCTTGCACGTTGAACTTCTCTTCTCTTTACAGATGTGTTACGATTTCATCATCAATTCCGATTAGAAAAGCAGTGTAGCTGTAGTGCCCTAAGAGCCAATCAATCACAACCCCCTTCAAAAATGTCCTTCTAGGTCTTGGTTGTAGCCCCTTCCTCAATCTTCAATCCGTTCTCCTTGATTTCAAATGGAACCTGATTCATAACGTGAGGCGTTTCCCTCATCTTCAAGATTTGAAGCAATCGAACTGCTTTTCGCTTCTTTGTTTCATAGTCAATGCGAATTACCCCGTGCGCAACATACCTCTCAATGTTGGTACCCGCTTCGTTAATCTCTGATGTCAAAAAGGTGGTTAAGGACAGACGCGACAAGAGCCCCTCAAGACTCAGCGCCATCTTCCTCCTATCTCTGGACTTCTCACTGTGTTCATCTAGGAGGGCAGAAACAGGGTCAATGACAAGCCGCATGGCACCTATTGCTTTCTGGGCTTCTTTAATCTTCTCAAAGACAACTTCTGTTGTGTACTTTCCGAGAGGAATCCCGTACGATAGTTCTGGGTCCTTTCCTGCCTGAGAATGCATCTATGATGACCAGCTGTCTGAGGCCCATTAGTTTTTGCAGGTCCCACCCAAACTCCGAGGCCTCCCGAATCAAGTCAGAGGGATTCTCATCAAGACACACAATGATTGCAGGCTCGGGGTTCTCGGGATTATCTAGTATGCCCGAGATGATGAAGTGCATCGATAGGATGGTCTTACCTGCACCGGGAGGTCCTTCAACAAGGACGGTCCGTCCTCGAGGAATTCCGCCATAGAGCATCTTGTCCAGTCCAGTGACTCCAGTCCTACACCTGTCCTTACGTTTCATATCCATTTCCTCCCATATCAATGTCCGTCAATCTCTTGCCCTTCCTGCAGGATTGAGAACTTGCCATAGTTCGGGATACCTCTTACTCTCTCCAGCTGTGAAACTGAGATGTCTTCTCTTGCGATGTTTAGCCTGACAGAGAGTCGGTCAACCAGCCCTTCAACATCTGTGGAAACCACCACAGACTGCACCTGCAGGAAATCATTCTCAGATAACACAAAGAAGGAGATGGGTGCACAATTAATGGCCTCTTCGAAGAACTTGCTAATCGCATCTATCTTCGTTTCAGCATCATTCTGAAACTGATAGTCCTTCGGGTTAATTGGTATTGATATCAGGTACGAGTCACCGAAAGCCTCAGGGATGACGATTGGAGTATAACCAGTGACAATCCCCTCCTCTTCCAGTTTCTTGATCTGATACTCGACTGTCTGACGAGGGATGTCAGAGAGTTCTCTTCGCACCTTCAGAGGCCAGCTCCGTGTTCCCTCCCTGAGTGCCAAGAGGACTTGGGTTGTTTTGTTGCTCAGTCTTGGCTTCTCGCTCATTTTGCTCACACATTATTGGCCTAAGGCCAATATAAATCCAGAAGAATTGGCCTAAAGCCAGCTTGCTCTGGCCTAGAGCCAAAACTCTGGTAGCGTGGGTTTAAGTAATAATTCTGAGGCTTCTCCTGTCAGGTGATATATCAGTGTCGTTTGATATTGTGACATTCCTGATGGGCCCCGCAGACATTCTGACCCAGGGCCTAATCGGTTTAATCTTGGGACTTGGAATGAATGCGCTCCAGATATGGCTGATGTACGAGATCGTAATCACGATTCCGCCACGCGCCAAGAACTTGGTGAATGCTATTGACATGGAGCTGAGTCAAGTCGAGTACTTCAGCGGGCTGAAGTTCCGTGTCTACTCTGCTATTCTACAGGTGTTCCTTCCCTTGGTCCTAATCGCTGTGTGCTACCTGTCCTTCTGCCTCTTCTCTGGCGCGGTCACAAGCCTGTTCTAGTGCGAGGGGATGACATGGACACAAATAGATCTGGTCCTGGACTGAGAGCATCTGTTTCGAGCATCACGACAGTATGCCCTCTACGTGGTTTCATTTTCCACAGGCGTAGACATCCTGTCAGGACCAGCATCTATCTCTTTTTCATCCTGTCCACTCTCGTATTTGGCAGCTTTCAGACTTGCTCAGCTGATGAGTCTGATGGAGAGACACCCTGCGTCATCCTTGCAAAGGCCGGCGAGCTGTACGACCTTGAGCTGGTGGGGAGGAACTCAAGCGTCGTCCACAGGATAACCTTTGGCTTCAACTACTCTCAGGACGCAGATGCGCGACTTGAGGTCCAGGCACCGTACTACAAGGACAGCTCTCTCAGTATTCTCCTTGGCTCAGAAGTCCTCTGTTCGCTGGAATATCTGGGCATAGAGAACTACCTTGGCGATGCACGCGCCAGACTCCAGGTATCGAGTACAGACTGCTTTGTGTCCCTGTTCAACGTCCATGTGACACAGGACTCCACAGGGTTCGAGATCCCGCTGCCTTTCCAGATTGTTGTTGTCATCTGTTCTCTGCTGCCCTATTTCATGCTAATCCCTGACTCGCTTGAAGACCTACAGGGGCAGCTCGAAGAGGATGCAAAGGGAGTCTATGGGAGGATACTATCGCTCCTCTTGCCATTGGTGACGGTTGCTCTAACCGTCTTGCTCCTCTCAGGGCTTACTCTTCAGATGGGGTGATGGTATGGAGGAAGAGAGAGCGCGCACGTCACTAGCGGACCGGATGATACACTACTATGCCCAGAAGACAACCAACGCCCGAGAGAAGTATGACGATGAGGACCAGTACAGGCCAAAGAGGAGGGCAGACTGGTCCGATGCCAGTACATCCATGAGGGGCTTCATGAATAGACTCGTTGGGAGCCTGAACCTGCCATACAAATCGATAGCGCTCTTTGTCAGCTCGT
>CAYPUO010000425.1:0-3755 GCA_964413775.1 uncultured archaeon | reverse complement strand
TATGTGATACTCTTCTGTGACTCCCACTTGTCCCATATGTATTGTTACCTTACAGAAAACAAGTCAAAGGAGAGAGATATCTCCTTCCAGTCTTATTCCTTTTGAGCTTGTTCTCTGAATTTTAGTAGAATCGATGCTATCTGAAGGAACAGAAAAGCAACCGCGAACTTGAGAAATGCCCACTCAGTCATGTGGTCGTTGTAGTATCTGAAGGTCGCGTCATAATTGAGGATCTCAAATGTAGTAGCTGCAATCAGACCGATGACCATAATAACGATGACCATGGGCAACCAAAACAAAATACTATCTGTTGTACTCTTTCGACTCATCTACACTCCTCCATTGAAGTTCAATCAAATCATGTAGTCAATGGATATAAACTGATACCTCAAGGACCCAGATAGGTACTCTTTTTCAGCCCTGTGAAATAATTCGCAACGAAACGTAGGAGTGCATCCTATTTCTATCCTAGAATGTCCGAATGTGAGTACCGTGCTGGCAATCCGGTGACGACTACGGTCCTCGTGACCTTAGCCTCGCTGCTTCCTCCTACAGAACCACAACCATGGAAAAATATAAATATCTGTAGATAGAATACGCAACATCCTTGTGTGGTGGTAAGGATGAGAAGAAAGTTAATTGTGGCATTATTAGTTATCCAATTTGTTCTGATATCGGTCCCTAGGATATCAATAATACCTGATGGCAATGCAGCTGCTGTCCCTAATCTGAGCGAATCACAGAACTTGTCCTTTGAAAACGCGTGCGATTATTCGCAATATTTAGATAATACTGAAAATGATGTATCTACTGAACGAGCAGTTGCAAGAGTCGCAGAGTTTGATGCGATAGAATGGGAGAGAATCGACTGCAGCAGTTCATCCGGTATTCTCCCCTCAAACGAAGCCGAGCAGCAGGCAACTATACAGCCTTCTTCAGAGCCCATATTGTCAACAAACGGAACTGAAGTCATCAGCCCTATTACTATTGAGGGTGACTATATCCCTCTGACCAATGCCAAGTCCTCGGTTCTGTCAACAAGCGATACGTGCAATAATGGTGGCGATAGTTACGAGGGCGTGTACTGTGACGATACGAGTTTCTATCCATGGGATATGGTCATAGACCATCCCGCTCCTGAGTTGTCTCCCGCAAAAGATGCCCATTGGTTCATCAAGCAGAGCTATTCAGTGTTGGCATTTCAGTTCGATAATCCTAATTGGGATGCTGTAGGTTTCTATCTCGATATTAACCGAGACCAAGACATATATTCTCGGTATTTGACAATATATCTGAATGGCGCTCAGACCCACCAATATGTGATTGGTTCAGGCGGATTCCATGGTATCGTGGATTTCTCAATGCTGTTGCCTGGACTATATAAAGCTGAGATAGCAATAAACTACTGTGGATGGAAAGACCACCAATGGAAAATGACATATATTCAGCCGTTCGTCCAAGTGGAAATGACAAGTCCAAGGCCAATCTACGACTTCTGGGAGTACTTCCCACATGGGTCCTACCCTGCATTGGAATGGAAAGTTCAAGCGGGGTCTAATACATATATCCACTTGGATACTGTTGTTATGTCAGGTCCTTGGTACTACATCGAATTATACATAAATGGGCAGCTTCTGTATTATCTAAGTCCAGGTTCGCATGAAATATCGCTGGGAGATTACACTACTGATTCGGCAATTACGGTTAAGCTAAGGATAGAGGCATCATCCAATACCTACTATGGAACAAAGATTAACTACATGGCTGTAAGCCATCGAGTAGTGACCCTAGAGATAGACTATATGGTAGATCAGAATCAGAATCCTGTTGTTCCGATTGCAGATATCTCTAGTATGGCGAGCTATGTACGGTCATATTATATACTACATGGATATGCTAGGCCCGAATACTTAGTTGACGATCAAATACCTTGGGATGAAACAACCACATGGTCTCAAGAGTTCATTCAGACGTATAATAGCTACTGTAATCACAAGTATAATAATGCATACGAGTGGGTTTTTGTGGCAAATCGGGGAGCTGGCAATTATAGCGATGCTTGGGGTTTTCATGTACCTCATGACTGGCCTAATTGGGGCTATGGAATAGCAATATTTACGTATTACTGCAATACACTGGACCGGCTAAAAACGGTATTTATGCACGAATTTGGTCACCACGCAGGGATACTGGATACGTGGCCTGATGGGAGCGAGCGTTATTGCGGTGATATCTTTTGCTGCATGGCCACAGCTGACTTCTCAGTAAGCCCGAATCCATGGTACTGTATATTTCATTGGTCGCTTCGTGATTATCCATATACTCCTCAAGACTAACATGTAATATCAAGATATGAAGGAGGTACCAACATCGAGATCCATCATGAAAGTTGGATGCGACTTAATAGCGAATACATTTCGTTCTCGCAAAAGATTTAGAATAAGTGATAGAAGGTGTAGCTAATGCAAGTGGATGAGAAAAACGAAGACACAAAACATCCTCGGTCGCCATATAAGATATGGCGTCCCTTGCTCATCTTGGGACTACTGCAGGTCGGGCGTGCGCTGGTCTGTGTCCTGTTCCAGTTCAGGTTATTTACTAGAGGACTACCAGGTAGGCCTCCTGGTCTGGACATTATGGTAGCCATACCTCCCCTCTTCCTAGCAATTGGTATTCTTGATATGCTCTTGGCAATACCTGTCTTTATGCAGTATCGCTATACTCTCTACCCTGAGTTTCCGATAGATATTGTCCTGTCCTTTGCAGTTGTATGGTTTCCTATCGGTGCTCTCTTCGTCTACGATGTACTCCTTTCATGTTTCGGTATCGGTGTTAGTGTCCTATCGGTCATTCATCTTGCCATCTTTCTCTGGTGGAAGCTTGAATCTGCTAACTGACAATGTATCTGCTAGTCTGAGCAACTCAATAGTCCCTTCTCACCAAAAGACCTGACACAAATGATGGAAACAGCTATATTATGATAGCTAGAACCAGACTCTGAAAACTGGGAAGCTCTCAGCAACCCATCAATATGAGGAACTTGGTGCAAGGGGATTACTGACACCTTCGTTATTGCTGCTCACCTGTAAGTAGATGCCGCTCAGCTAGTCAGTCTTCAGCATGTCACTGCTGTGGATAATGAGATAGGGCGAGGAGAGGCCGCCTTACTTTAGATTGCAGAATAGCATGATTC
The DNA here is from genome assembly GCA_964413775.1 of uncultured archaeon. Classification (GTDB taxonomy): domain Archaea; phylum Asgardarchaeota; class Thorarchaeia; order Thorarchaeales; family Thorarchaeaceae; genus MP5-2226. The sequence goes on along the minus strand of CAYPUO010000425.1, from coordinate 562 downwards.
GAATTAGGGGCACTATCTCCTATTCTCTCCAATATTATTCAAATAGTAGACTAGACGGTGCTCTCTGCTTCTACTATCACTCTTCTTTGAGGGATGCTTCTCGGAACTTGATCAGTGTTGAGGCAATCTGAGGAAATAGAAAAGCAATCGCAGACTTAGGAAATGCCCACTCAGTCATGTGGTCGTTGTAGTATCTGAAGGTCGCGTCATAATTGAGGACCTCAAATGTTGTAACTGCAATCAGACCGATGACCGTAAGGACAATAACCATGGGTAACCAAAACGTGGCTTTATCTGTTGTCTTCTTTCAACTCATCTGCAATCCCCCATTGGAGTTCAATCAGGCCGTGCAGGAAGTGATTATATAATAGTACCTCAAGGACCCAGAGAGGAACTCTTTTTCGGTAGACTTAAATCCTTAGCTTAAAGACATAACTAATGAAAGACCTAATCGAGTGGTTCGGTTTGGGGCGTGTCACCACGTACTGATTCCGGTTTTTCGTATACTCAGAGGTAATTGGGGTTTGTGGAGTTGAAAACGTATCGAATAGTTGTACTGAGC
>CAYPUO010000424.1:0-3756 GCA_964413775.1 uncultured archaeon | reverse complement strand
CCATAACGACATTGGTCATCCAAATTGATTGAAGGGCCTCCATGAAGTTTCGAGGCGGATATGCAGGCACTCGTCTGGCTCGTTCAGCAATGTCCAGAAGCTCTGACCGCCGTTCATCTGAAGCGGTCTTTGCCATTTCGGACGCTAGGTCCGCGTAGCGATTAGAAAAGTCACAGACTGCTCTCGCGGTAATCTGTGTGGATTCGAGAAAGTTCTTGCGATAGTCGTAGTCTGCATCCTTTTCATTGAGTCTGGAAAGCTGTTCTGCGGCCTTCTGTTCTATTCCTTTGAATCCCATTTTTAGAACTCGGGGATAGCCAGGAATCGTGTGTCCTTGCATGATAGCGTTTGCAAAGATATCGGTCCCTGACATCGAGAATAGAGAAATCGATTGAGACGGTTTCTCATCTTCGTCAATCAGTCCAGCCTCCTTGTAAAGCTCTACCTTCTTTGCTTCTATTGTCTTTCCTTTCCAGTAAGGAAGTATTTCCTCTTTCAGTTCTTTTGCTTCTTCTTCTGTAAGCGGTTTGTATCTTCCCCAAAAGGGATGCTTGGCACCGACATATGCTCTGACCTTTGGGTCGATTGCATCGTTCAAGAAGAATGAGAAGGTGCCAAAATTGCGCCCTTGTTCAATCTCCATGGGATCGGACCTCACTTTACTTGTTTTCTTGCCTACAAGTAACTCAGTGTCATCAATTCTGATGGGCACGCATCGCAAGAATTCCTCCAGCGATTTAGCTTGTTTTATGCATGGATGCGCATGTTCCAGTTGCTTGTATATTCTGGTATAACAACGTGCGCGTTCAAGATCATATTCGAAAGGGTGAGATAGCATTTCATCTCTAATCTTGCCGACCCTATCTGAGGGGGTACCTCGTAGCGGTGAAGTGGTATCAACGCCCATACCATTAACAACCATTAAAAAACAACCCCATTGATATGTGAGGGACAGTAGACTATTTAACATATGCGAACCTAAAATGAAGACCTGTCATGGAATCAAAATCGAAAGGACGAATATTCAAGATTCAAAGGACAACAACTCATGACGGCCCAGGCGTTCGTACAACTATTTTCTTTAATGGATGCCCTTTACATTGCGTCTGGTGTGCAAATCCAGAGTCGATTCCAAGACAACCTCAGCTGCAGTGGCTGGATCGCAAATGCATCTCTTGCAAGAGCTGCATAGATGCATGTAGCCGGAATGTGTTGTTCTTTGAAGAAGATGGCTTGCACATAAGAAGAGAAGCCTGTACTGCCTGCGGGGACTGCGAAAAAGCCTGCCCTACCACGGCGTTGACATTGCTGGGGAAATGGTGGAATCCGAATGATCTTTTCCACGAGGTTGAGAAAGAAAAGGTCTTCTTTGATAATACAAAAGGAGGAATAACTGTTTCTGGCGGGGAGCCCACTTTACATTCAGGTTTTGTACTGGAGTTCCTCAGGCTGTGCAAAGAAAATGGTATTTCAACCGCCCTGGATACTTGCGGATATTGCAGTCGAGAGGTTTTGGAGAAGCTCCTTCCCTATGTTGATCTCGTTCTACTAGACTTGAAGGTCTTTGATTCTGATAAACACGAGAAGTTTACTGGAATCCCTAATGAAACGATTCTGCAGAACGCCGAATGGATTTCAAACTACGTTAGAGAACACGGAAAGAGGATTTGGATTAGAACCCCCTTGATACCTAGCTATACCGCAACAGACGATAATGTCCGGAAGATTGGAGAATTCATTAGCAACAATCTGAATAATATCCCTGAATGGTGGGACCTACTGAGTTTTAACAAACTCTGTGAGAGTACCTACTTCCGGCTAGGCATGACATGGGTCCTAAAGGATACACCACTCATGACAAGAGAAGAAATGGAACATTTTCTAGCAGTTGCCAAGAACACTGGGGCCAAGGATGTCAGATGGTCAGGCCTAACCAGAAAGACATTATGATGCACACTTCTGTCAGTGTTGGCCATTACATTCTGTATTCTCGGGCAGTCGTTCCATGTCCGCTAAAACCCCATCATTGTCTGTGGACCAATGACAAATGTATTATGGGACAAATGTAGTTATTTTCAATCCAGAAGAACAAGATGAGGTCTTGCTATGGATCGTGACAAGCTCGTAAAGATTTTTGAAAGTCAGATAGGAATCGAAGAGAAAGCCATCAAGGCTTATGAAGATGCAATGGGGATGATTGGTAGTTTCTCATTCAAACTCGTATTTGAAGAGCTAATGATGGATTCTAAGAAGCATAAGAGGATTTTCGAAGTCCTCAAGCAGAATATCATGCTTCCTCCCTCTGAGTGGGATGCAGCTGTAAACCATAAAATCGGAGAATATGTATCCCCCATCGAGCTCGAGAAACACATCAAGTTAGAGGAAGGAATGATTGAGCTAATAAAGCAGAATATCAAGATAGTTGATGATGAAACCGTTCGACGCATGCTTGAACATGTTCTCGAAGATGAGCATCGTCATCATACAGTTATCAAGAAACTGATATCTCAACTCTAGCATAGGGGCGTCCTCTCGGAAGAAGGAGAAGGCGGGGTAAAGCCAGTTCTCTGGATAGCCCGCCCGTCTAGCTGCGTGTGTTGGGAATTTTCGCAGATAGTCCTCTCGTGGGATTTGACTAACATTTGCATATCAAAGGAACAAGTGCGGCATATTACCGCCCTTGTCGCTATTAGCCAAATTGCTATCGGTCGAAGAATACACTCTTGCCTGTCGCAGAGAGAGGTATGCAGAGTATGATAGGGCAGTCGGGCATTAGCTTGAGCTTGTCAGCAGCAGCGCCGGACCGGTAGAAAATCCGGTTGTCGACATTATGTATTTGTGCGGTCTTTACAGCGCTTCCCAATGCTATACCAAGATCAACAGCCTTGATGACACATATTGGCCCAGTGAAGGCAGCTCCATGCTTTCGTTCTGCCTCTGAGAACTGAGAGCATTTTTCGTATCCGCACGCTCCACAGTTTACTCCAACTGACTTGAAGCCTTTCAGTCCAATTAGAATAAGTGCTGTCGACTGCTCCACGTTAATGGCATCTCGAATAAAGTTCTCTCCGTACGTTGGAGCCATCTCCCGCATTTCTTTGGCCACGGCATCCTTTTCTTTTCCTGTAAGAATGACTGTTTCAATGTCATCTTTGCCTGCTGCCTTTGGAGCAGTCCTAGCTGCAAGGAGCATAAGTCGCGCAACATCAATCACTGACTTGCTGTCTTCATCTGTTCCTGAAATACGCATGATATCACCCAAAATGAGTACACTGTACTGGCCTATAGTCTTTATCGTTCGTAAGGAGTTTGCCAAGAATCCAGCTTGAGAGATTAGAGTAGCTCTCTGGCTTTTGGCTTGGTCAAATGATCATCGCTAATGATATCTGCTAGGTCTTGTTTTCCAGGTTCACCTGGTTGATAACACTTAGGCATGAAGTGATGAATTCGTTTGTTGGTGTAAGAACGTTAAGTGCATGTCCATAGCGCACAACGGCTCCATTGAGGGTGTCTATCTCAATTCTCTTCCCGTCTGCTAGGTCACGGTACATTGACGGACGGACGTCAGGATTAAGTCCATCTGAGAAGTCCATCAGCCTCTGAACAACGTCGCCATCAAATGAAACGCCTTTCTTTTGTCCAACTTCAACAATCTCTGCGATAACGCTTTCATACATCCTTCTTGTTTCGTCGAATCTTAGAATCGGACCTGCGGGCAGTCTTGTAATGCTACCCAGACCTCCAAGAGCGCATATG
>CAYPUO010000423.1:0-3773 GCA_964413775.1 uncultured archaeon | reverse complement strand
TGAGCAGTCAGATGGTCTGCGAATGGACCGAGATACCACTTTTCACACAGAGCCCCAAGACGGCGTCTGCGGCCTTCTTCTATATGGTACTCACCGAGGTGGTTCCCGAGGATATCTCAGAAATAAGCATCAAGATACCGAACAAAACCATCGACCTGTCACTCTTGACCAGGTTCACGCATCTGATAGAGCTTACCTTGGATATGGAAAGCAACGAAGTAGGGAAGATGGACCTCCGAGTGCTCAGCAAGCTTCCTGTCAAGGAGCTGCATATACCGTTGGGCTGGCCATCGCCAAACCTGTCCTTTCTGAGAGAGATGAGGGGTCTCGAGGGCCTTGTCATTTCGCCTGTGGAGGGCCGACTCGACCTCTCCCCGATTGGCGACTGCCGTTCATTGAAACGCTTCAAATTAGATAAGTTCAGCCTGGCAGACATCGACCTGAGCCCACTGTCGAGCTGTACCCGGCTGGAGGATCTGGTCATTAGGGGGAACAAGCCCGTGTCTCACAGGCTCGCATTACCTGACCTCAGCAGACACCCGAATATGCATAGGATTAGGATAGACACACATTATTACGACATTAGCGTCACACCCACGACAGACCTGAGCGGACTGACCGGGTGCCAGAGCCTCCAGGTCCTAGAGCTTCACAACAGTTCAATGAGGAATCTTGACCTCTCTCCCCTTGCAACATGCACTGGCTTGCAGCAACTCGACTTAAGGTGGTGTCATAGCCTCAAAGAACTGGATCTCACACCTCTTGCGAAGTGTACTGGCCTGCAGAAGCTCGACCTGAGAGACAGTCCTGGTCTGAGGGAGCTGGACCTCACACCATTGGGCAAGCTGCACATGCTGGAATACCTGGACATCAGTCATACGTGTCCATATGACGGGATAGACCTGATGCCGCTGGGTACCTGCGAGTCCCTCAGGAGAGTGTACATCCAGAACAACACGAAGAAGAGCCTAGACCAAAGAACATACACCTATGAGGTCCACAAGCTCGACATCACGTCGCTCTTCAGGCTGAGAAACCTCGAGTACGTGCTGCTGTTCAAGGACATTCTTGGCGGAATCGCCTATGGAGGCGACCTAGCGCGCAACTATCCTGACTGGAAGGTACCTGATGACATGCTCGACTGCTACTATGGCTATCTCTTACCTCGTAAGACGATTCGCCAGTGGCTGGAGCAGGGGGTGGGCCTATCTCTTGTGAAGGTCGATAGGGGTGCTGTGATGGAGGTGACGAGCATGAAACCGAGGGTGCTGCCCAGCTTTCCAGTTTATGAACTCCCCGAAGATCTCAAAGGAGCTCTGGCTGAAGTCGGAACCGCTCACTCCAAGACTGTTGGCAGACTCGTCCAAGGTACCTGAGTCCGAACGTAATCCGGCATGGGCGAAGGCGTACGACATCGAGTGGTACTGACTTCAGGCTCTCCGCTGCCACCTGTGAATGGCCAGTTTCTGCACATAGACAAGGAGTCTGATAGTTTTTCAAGGCTTATCCCATGTTTCGCTGCAGACTGCCAATGAAAAAGAGAGATGGAGGCGGAGCAATGATGCTCCATGCCTCTTTAGAGCGTTTCTTTGAACATCTCAATGAACTCAGAGAACTGCTCGATGCCCTTCTGCCAGAAAGACTCCTTTGTGATATCAAATCCAATCTCTGACGCAAGCTCGCGAGGGCTCTTGCTGGATCCTGACGCCAGCAGTTTCTTGAACTTCGGTACGAAGGCCTTGCCCTGCTCCTTATAGAGCCGGTACATTGCGAAGACAGACAGCTGCGCGTAGACATAGGGGTAGTTATAATATCGATAATTCGCCATATAAAAGTGCAATTTTTGTGTCCACCACCACTTGTCCTCAGGGATCCATTCAACTGCATCACCAAAGATCTTGTCGCGTGCAGCCACCCACATATTGGCGATAGCTTCACCATTCAGGAGTTTATTCTTCTCTATGGCCTCGTACATCGATGTCTCAAAGAAGACTCTCGCTGAAACCTGGAAGGCTGCCTGGATGAATTCATCAAGCACCGTTGCGAGAACTTCCTGTTTCAGCTCTTTGGATTCTATGGTAGATAGCAGCTTGTCCGTAAGGAGCAGCTCGCCAAAGATTGATGCTGTTTCAGCAATGCAACTGCCAATCTCAGAGTTGGACAACTTTTGCGCTCTGGTGATAAGATAGGCATGTGCAGAGTGGCCCAGTTCATGTGCGGAAGTATACACATCACCCATGCGTTCGTTGAAGCTCTGGAGAACATATGCACTCTTTCCATTGAACCATGAAGAACAGAATGCGCCTGAGCGTTTGCCTGTTCTTACTTCAGCATCCAAGTGTCTTCTATTGTACATCTCCTCAATCCAGTGGCCTTCCTCTCCGTCGAAGTCCATGTAGGCATCTATGACAAGTTTCCTTGACTCACTCCAGCTGTACTTCTTTTCTGGTACATTGGGGAGTGGAGCAGTCAGGTCCCAGTTACCCAGTTTGTCGAGGCCCATGGCCTTGGCCTTCAGTTTGAGGTAGTCTTGTGCAACTCCCACGTTCTTCTCTATCGTTGACATCAGTGCATTGATAGTTTCCTCGTCAACATCGTTAGCAATCAGACTCTGAGTCATGGTGGTCTTCCATTTTCTCATCTTCGTCATTTGGACATGGTCTGAGTGTATTGCTTTGATCGCTGCTACCCAAAGGTCTTTGTCCTTCCCTAGTGTGTCAAACGCCACCTCGTTAGCTCTCTTCCTGAGGTCACGGTCAGGGCTCTGAAACAGACCTGTAATCTCGCCCCATGAAATCTTTTTCTTCTTGCCATCTATTTCAATATCAAAGGTTCGTGTCGCTAGCCAGTCGTTAAAGAAGTCCTCCCAGGCATCAATCCCATTCTTATCCTTTGTAATAATGGTCTGCTCGACCTCTTCCGAGAGCATATGAGGTATGCTCCTGACAATTTTCTGAAGCTTATGCTTGTATTCTGCAACGGCAGGGTCGTTGACAAGCTGTGGTTTTGCAGACAGTAATTTCCCTAACTCAAGATCCACGAATGCTAGGTTTTGGCCCATGAGCATGCGGGAGTGCGAGGCTCGGTCATAGAGCTTCTTGTTCACATCTGGCTTATTATCTGCAGCATACGCTAGGCTCGCGTATTTGAAAGCACCCTCAAATCTCAAGCTGAGTGTGTCTAAGGCTTCCAAGAGATCCTTTACTTGTTGTCCGTCGAAATCAATGATCTTTCCACGGTACTTCTCCCGAAGCTCTTCGGAGTCCTTTACGGCAGCACTCATCCTTTCCTCTATCCATGCGGGATCATCAAACTCGACAAGTTGTGCTAGGTCCCACTTCATCTCATCCTCAGTCATTGCAAATCAACAATTGTGAAGAATTACACTTGCTTTATGAGTTAACCGCAATAGGTAATTCGGATGCTCCACATCTCTAATGGTAAGAAAGCCGCTGGATACTTACAACAATCAAATCAGGACCGTGGGTGACTGCTATTCTTCTAGACGGTGTCTTCGGCTTCGTTTTCTACTCTTCTTGACCCCGTACATGCCTGCTACAAAGACGACCATGAATACGGAAACAACGATGAGTCCGACCCATACAATTGGTGATGCGACACTCGCGGAAATAGTGAATGGTCCCACCAAGTTGTCAGGCGATGCTGCCTGGAAGTACTCTTGCGTGGTCACATTTGAATAGGTTCCAGCAACTAGGACTGCGAAGAAGCAAGTCTGTCCGTTCTTGTCGCCATTAACTTCCATCGATGTAGAG
>CAYPUO010000422.1:0-3784 GCA_964413775.1 uncultured archaeon | reverse complement strand
TCTGGAATGCGGGTATTGTGATCTCGGTTGGGTATAAGCTCCCTCCCTATCCAATTCACATCTGGGGTACTGACAGTCACGGCGGAGATGTCTACAGCAGAGTGATTTGGGCTGCTCAGACAGATATCAGAATTGCATTGAGCGTGGTGGCTGTTGCGGTAGCAGTAGGCACGCTTCTTGGAGCCGCAGCAGGGTACTTCGGTGGCAAGTTTGATGAGCTGGTCATGCGAGTCACTGATGTCTTCTTTGCATTTCCTGGACTTGTCCTAGCAATGGCAATTGTGATGGCTCTGGGTGTCCGAAGCCTTGATAATATTGCGCTAGCACTGATGGTAACGTGGTGGCCTACATATGCACGACTTGTAAGAGGACAGGTCCTGTCCGAACGTGAGAAGCTGTATGTGGAGGCGGCACGTTCCGTTGGTGCGAGTGATACTCGGATTCTGCTGTTTCACATTGTACCGAATACTATTCAGCCTCTCATTGTACAGTCGACAATGGATATTGGTGGTGTCCTACTAACAGCTGCCGGTCTTTCATTCATTGGATTTGGTCCTCCAGTTGGGACACCAGAGTGGGGTTTAATGATTGCGAACGGCCAAGATTACCTCTTGGGTTACCCATGGATGTCAACCTTCCCAGGGTTAGCAATTCTCGCGACCGCACTTGCCTTCAACTTGGTGGGTGATGGCATACGGGATATCCTAGACCCCAAGCTACGGAGGCGCTAGAGAGATGACCGAATCCGAAGACCTAGTACTGAGAGTAACTGACCTCAAGACCAACTTCTATACCTACGAAGGAGTTGTGAAAGCGCTTGATGGTGTCGAGATGCGCCTGCGTCGCGGCGATACGATGGGTATAGTTGGTGAAACAGGATGTGGCAAGTCTGTTACTGCACGGTCTATACTCAGGCTCGTAGAGCCACCTGGGCGAATCGAGGAAGGTCATGTCTACTTCTATGACCGGGATCAGGCCACAGGGGAGACAACAGAAGTGGACCTTCTCGAGTTGGACCCTAAGGAGATTCTCTCTGTAAGAGGTAGGAAGATCGCTATTGTGTTTCAAGACCCCGCTACCTTCCCGAATCCTGTGTTCAGAATAGGGGACCAGATTGCAGAGGTCGTCATGTTGCATCAGGACCTCTCACGTGATGTAGTCGAATACAAGATTGAGGAGTTGTCGTCAGTCCTAACACCTGAAACACCCTCAGACCGGCGTGCCGCAATTGAACAGAAGATTGCTTTCTATCAATCTCAGCTTGATAACCCACCGCCTCCTGATGACAAAGACAGAAAGAAGGCTGCTCAGAAACGGGCTATAGAGATGCTTAGTCTTGTGAAGATGCCTGCTCCTGAGCAGATTGCCAATCAGTACCCTCATGAACTCTCAGGAGGAATGCGGCAGAGGGCATTGATTGCGATGGCATTGGCCTGCAACCCGAGCATACTTATCTGCGATGAAGCAACAACCGCCCTTGATGTCACTGTCCAAGCTCAGGTCTTGAAACTGCTGAATGACTTGAAATCCGAAATTGGCACATCAATTATGATCATAACTCATGACCTAGGTGTTGTTGCTGAAACTTGCACTTGGGTTAACGTTATGTATGCAGGTACAACTGTTGAGAGTGCCTCTACTGAGGCATTGTTCAACGACCCTATTCATCCATACACCATTGGTCTTCTAAATGCAATTCCAAAACTGCATGAACACAAGGAGCGGCTCGATCAGATACTTGGCAGTGTTCCTAAACTCATTAACCCGCCAACTGGTTGCCGCTTTCATCCTCGTTGCGAGTATGCTACGGATGTATGCACGAATACGAAGCCACTACTTGAGGAGATGCACCCCGGACACTGGGTAGCATGTCATCATCCCCAAGGTGATATGGGAGGCAAATGAATATGTCAGAATCTGAGAATTTACTCGAAACGGTCCACTTGAAGAAGTACTTCCCACTTACCGGTGGTGTGTTTAGGAAACTCATCGGACGTGTACATGCTGTTGACGATGTCAGTCTTCAGATCAAGAAAGGTGAAACGCTTGGCGTTGTGGGCGAGTCCGGATGTGGTAAGACAACATTTGGCAGAACCATCCTCCGACTAATCGAGCCAACTAGTGGACAGATTATCTTCGATGGCAAGGATATCACTCACCTTCGTGGTCGAGACCTTAGACAGATTCGCCGTCAGATGCAGATTGTCTTTCAAGATCCTATGGCTTCTCTCGACCCTCGTGTCATTATCAAAAAGTCTGTTGGTGAACCCCTTGTAGTAAACGGTGTGGCAAAAGGCCCAAAGATGCGCGATATGGTCCTTAACCTACTGTACAAGGTCGGCCTCACAGAAGACCACCTCAACAGATTTCCACATGAGTTTTCAGGTGGTCAGAGACAGAGGATATGTATTGCGCGAGCTCTTGCGCTAAACCCCAAGTTTGTGGTGATGGATGAGCCAACAAGCTCAACAGATGTATCCGTCCAAGCGCAGACACTGAATCTGATGAAAGACCTGCAGGATGAATTCGATCTCACTTACGTATTTATCTCGCACAACCTCAGCGTTGTAAAGCATATGAGCGACAGACTTGCCGTGATGTATCTCGGAAAGGTCGTAGAGCTGACTCCTGAGGATATCTTTGGCCATGCTCTGCACCCGTACACCTTTGCGCTCGTGTCGGCTGTGCCAATTCCCGACCCAAGGTTCGCAGGGAAAGCCCAGATTCTTTCGGGCGAGGTCCCCAGCCCCATTAATCCACCTGCAGGCTGCCGATTCCATCCGCGATGTATCTATGCCACGGAGAGATGTATGCAGGAGGAACCAGAGCTCAGGGATATGGGGAATGGTCATCTTGTGGCATGCCACTATGCCGGTGAACTCGACTTTGGCAAGAGTGCCCAAATGGAGTATGCTCAGGCTGTGAGCGACATAGCATCCAATGCCTAAATTAAAGTGCCTCTGTGCTAACATCTTGGTGTCAAGAATGAGCGACAATGATAATGAGCCCAATGCAGACATCGGTCCAAATCCCGAAGGGCCTGATTGGGACAACTACAGGGTGGTCAATGAAGAGGTAGACGCCACCCCGCCACTCGAGGCCCGCGACTATCTGGCACTCTTCGTGGCGTCACTTCAGACCATTTTTCTCCCAATCATACTCCTGCTCTTTATAATGGCAGTTCTTGCGATGATAATCAACTTTGTTCTTATGTAGGAGGCGAAGTGGTGCTAGCCAGATACTCGGTTTTCCTTCTAAGACCACTTGCCTTATCGAGTCTCCTCGCAATAATCGATCTAGCGCTTGTTCTTCCAGTCTTCTTTCTGATAGGCCCTTTCATGGTTCTTGGACTTGCATCCAATCTCCTGTTCGTAGAGTTTGGTGGCTCTCTAGTTATCGGTGGGTGTCTGATGGCCAGACAGCCACTGGAAGATGAAAAACGCTATAACGACCAAGGGGAGGCAGTCGCGTCGTGGAGGTGGGCGCTTCGAGGTCGTCTGCTGATGGTTGTGGCCATCTTCTTGCTCCTATACGCTGCTCTATTCGGATCAATTTCCTATCTTCTTGCGATTTAATTCAAGTGGACCCTACCACTGGATATTTGATTCCAGGGATCCCGCGTCCTCCGCGTGAAGTCTTGAGAGTGCCATCCAGATGACTATGAAGATTGCAGGCAGAACCCCTACCATGTATATCAGAGCTAGAGGGAACCAGATTTGCGAAAGGAATAGTCCAGGATTCCATATTACGTACATAGTGAAGATAGAAACCGCAGCAGCCAGAC
>CAYPUO010000421.1:0-3786 GCA_964413775.1 uncultured archaeon | reverse complement strand
CACTGAGAAAATGACTGCACATACCAAGGAATTTCAGGAGCTGTTATTTCAAGAAATGAAAGATAGCATCAATGAGACCGACATTACCCCACCGGTCAAGTATGGGGGCTATCTCTACTACGCGCGTACCGAACAAGGGAAGAACTATAGGATTCATTGCAGGAAATTGAAATCAATGGAAGCCGAAGAGGAAGTTATCCTCGATGAGAATGATCTTTCGGCGGGCAAGGAGTACTTCAATCTTGGCTGTCTGAAGATTAGCAGAGATCAGAGAATGCTTGCTTATACCATGGACTTTACTGGTGGTGAGAAGTATGAGCTGCATATTGTTGACCTAGTAACAGGAAACATAGTTGACAAGCTTGTCGACATTTCTAATGGCTTTGAATGGGGCGGTGATGCAGAAACAGTGTTCTATAATGAGCTAGACGATATTCTTAGGCCATATACAGTAACTCGTCATGTTATCGGAAATCAGCAGTCCCAAGATGTCAGACTTTTCGTTGAAGAAGACACAAGGTTCTACGTCGACGCCGAGAAGACAAAAGACCAGTCTTACCTCCTTGTCAACTCGGTCAACTCGTCTGCTGAAATCAATGAACTCCACACGATCGACCTAAACAAGAAAGATGCCCCACTTGAGATTCTCTTCGAAAGGACCGCAAAGAGTGAACTTGTTGTGGAGCACCATAATGGCTACTTCTACATCCTTTCAAATCACCAAGATCCAATGTCATTTCAGCTATTCAGGACCACTGTTTCTGATAGAGAGGTCCAGAAGTGGGAACTTATTTCAGACAACAGATTCATAGCTCGACGTCCGCACGTTGAGATGTTTAGGAACTATCTTGCTATCGTGGCGAGGAAGGATGGGTACGCGAACATATCTATCTATGACACAGAAGGCAGTACTCTACACGATATCCAAATGCCAGGGTCCATCTATGCCCTCAATATGTACAACTACATGTTCTCAGATGTCTTCTATTTCACTAATCCAGAATACAACACGGACAAGATTCGGTTCTACTTCAGCTCTCCAGTGACATCAAGGAGCGTCTATGAGTACGATATGGTCTCTAGGACTCTATTGCTGCTAAAAGCTGAGGAAATCAGGAACTTCAATCCCAGAGTGTATTCAACTGAGAAACGATACGCAACAGCGAACGATGGGACCCGAGTACCAATTTCCCTTGCATACAGAACAGATGTGAAACTTGATGGAACGTCACCGCTGCTTCTCTATGGCTATGGATCTTATGGCCATGCTTTTGACCCTGAATTCCACTACAGATACCTGAGTCTTCTCAAGAGGGGAGTCATCCTTGCATTTGCGCATGTGCGAGGTGGCGGCGAATACGGGAAAGAATGGTATCATGCAGGAAAACTCAGCCACAAGATGAACACATTCACTGATTTCATTGCTTGTGCAGAATACTTGGTTGCAGAGAGAATCACATCCAAAGACCGTCTTTGTGCATGGGGCGGGAGCGCAGGTGGTCTCCTCATGGGAGCGATTGCGAATCTTAGGCCAGACCTATTCAAATGTATTCTTGCAGCAGTACCATTTGTTGATGTCATCAACACCATGCTCGATGACTCAATCCCCCTTACTACATTCGAATACAATGAGTGGGGCAACCCTAACAAGAAGAAGGAGTTTGAGTGGATGATAGAGTATTCACCCTACAACAACGTGGAGGCGAAGGCTTACCCGAGAATGCTTGTTACAGCAGGGTACAATGACCCGCGCGTTGCATACTGGGAGCCAGCCAAATGGACCGCCAAGCTCCGTGCCCTTAAGACCGACAAGAATATTCTACTCCTGAAGACAAGAATGGGCTCCGGTCACATGGGCGCCAGTGGCCGGTATGATGAGATGAAGGAATTTGCATTCAATTGGGCATTCATTCTAGATGTCCTTGGCCTAGCACCGCCAAAATGAATGTCAATCATGTTTCTAGCTCAGATTGAAAACCATAGGCAAACCGAGTTTCACGACTGGAATCTGATATGAATGAACTTGGCTGCTCCCAAAGCATCTGTAACCCTCATCATCAGCCGTGTATTCCTGCTCCATTGGGAGCTCCAAGGGACTCTTGTGAAGTATGGGAACGAGTCAACAATGTCTATTCTATCTGACCAAGATGCGAGTTGCTTGTTCGGATTTCCGACCGCCATTCTAAACTCAGCGCCACTATTGCCAGCCTTCAGAACTCGCCTATTAACGACTCTGTTCCCAAAACCTGATTGGCAGTCAAAGATTAGTTCCCCGCCTGAAAAATGCTCAGCCATGTCCTTCACTAGAGCAGAAACATCGTTCTCTTCGAAGTAGCCAAGGAGCCCTCCCGCAATGAAGAAGACTCCCTGTCCTTCTGAGTAGTCAACTTCGTTAAACCAGTCCGTATCAAATACCGAGCTCGCAATGCACTTGCTTCTGGGCCGTTCAGGTATGAGCTTCAGTCTGTAGGCGATAGCTTCAGGAAGGTCAAGGTCATACCATTGTATCGCACCATTGTCAACGCGACTAAAGGAACTGTCTAGGCCGCAGCCCAGATTAACCACAGTTGCAGTGGACATCCCGCTCACATAGTTACGAATTGAGTCGTCAAGGACTCTCGCTCTGATTAATAGTGTCAGTCCAAGAAATTCGTTTACTACCTGCTCCAATTTCTGGAAATCGTCCTCAGCCCCTGGATGTCGTTGTCTCACTTTTTCTAGGACTGCATCTGCGCTTGGATCCACGAGAATGTCAGGGTATTTCTTTCCATAGAACGCTCTAGCATAAAGGGGTCCGACCATAGTGGACATTATGCCTCTGTCATCAGAATTGGTCATCGATGCGCATCTGCCACTTGACCGTTTTTCAGTCTACCTAATGACATTGTAAGCCTGTCCTTCAGAAGCAAACATCCACTGTTTGTGAATATTCCGACACTCCGAAGAGAGCTGGTTGAGCAGACAAGGGCATCTATCTCCGCTGTTTTCAAACATGGCAGAGATTGAGTCATCTCTTAGGGTCACCTGCTCTTCTAATCACAAGGAGTACAACTGCCACGACGACTACCGCGCCGATGCCGATATACAGTCCGTATTGGGTCAGTATATCGCCATATCCGGGTGCTGTTTGACTGTTTGTAATGCTAGGGCCTGATGTATTTGTGTCGGTTGTGGAAGTACTACCTGTTGTTGTTGTTTCGCTCTGAACATAGTATGGATTTCGGGATAGTTCGATGAATTCACCCTTTGAATATGAGCTCACGAAGAAAGGTCCAGTTGTCGGGAGATCCTCTGTCGAAGGATCTGGCTTCCATAGGTCGTAGCGTGACGGGCTTATCCCAAGACTTTCCATGTATTCCTTGTTTAGAATAGGTTTCAATCCAACGGATAACAGGTGCCAGAATGACTCTGTTGAGAATTCGCAGACAAAGGTGTAGGGGCTCGGAGTATGGGTAGCTATAAGGTCGTTGAGCCCTGGGTCATAATGCGAATTCGGATCAGTGTAGATGCCTACGGTATATCGCGAGGGCGCTTGTTTATAAAAATTGATTGAGTAGTTGACATCCGCGGATGTCAGCTCACTGCCGCCCAGGTACGGAGGCGACCTGAGGTCACGGACTGACGCGAGGAGGACGAGCGAGGTGTTCCTGAAGGTGGTGGCCTACGATGTACAGCGGTTCCAGCAGCTCTTTTGGGAGGGGAGGTGACTTATGCAACAGACTCCATAATCATGGCCCTGTGTAGAAAGTCGGTGAGTGCTCATTCATGATGGGCTCTATGGTCATG